>JBPCJB010000101.1:0-4729 GCA_051005735.1 Gaiellaceae bacterium
GGTGGTGCGAGGCAAGGACGCAGGGAGCGCCGATATGCAGGCATATCGGCGCGACTGAGGACGCCGCATCGCGCCGCCCAGCGCGCTCCGGCGGCTCGGAGCTTCATTCCGTTGGAGCTTCTCGGGCCGTTTACCGGGTTTCCGGCGATCCGAGCTCGAGTCGTTCGACCTCCGCCCGCGTCAGCTCGCGCCACTCGCCCGGCTCCAGCTTGCCGAGCTCGAGTCCCGCATAGACGCTTCGGTGCAGGCGCCTCACGCGATGCCCGACCGCCTCGACCATCCGCCGCACCTGCCGGTTCCGACCCTCGTGGAGGACGAGCTCGAAGCGAGCACCGGAGAGCCGGCGGACGCGAGCCGGCGCGGTCGGCCCGTCGTCGAGCTTCACGCCCTCGGAGAGCTTGCGCAGCGTCCCGTCGGTCGGCTGCTTCCAGGTCTCGACCTCGTAGACCTTCTCGACGCCGTAGCGGGGATGGGCGAGCCGGTGCGCGAGTGGGCCGTCGTTCGTCAGCAGCAGCGCTCCCGTGGTCTCGACATCGAGCCGGCCGACGGGAACGACGTGCGACGAATGCGAGACGAGCCCGACGACCGTCGGTCGCCCCTGCGGATCCCTCGCCGTCGTCACGACACCCGCCGGTTTGTGGAGGAGGACGTAGGCGAGTTTCTGCTTCGCGACCGGCTCTCCGTCCACCTCGACGACGTCTTTCGAGCCGACGAACGTGTTCAGCTCGCCGGGCTCTCCGTTCACCCGGACGCGGCCGGCCTTGATCAGCTCGTCGGACTTGCGCCGCGACGCGACGCCCGCTCGAGCCAGAAAGGCGTTCAACCTCACACGCGATAGTCTGCCGCGCGATGCGCGACCGCACCGACGACCTCCAGCGCCTCGCCGACCTGCTCGTCGGCTTCGGCGCGAACCTCCAGCCCGGCCAGATCGTCGGCGTCAACGCCTATTACGACATGGCCGACGCGGCGCGCGCCGTCGCCCGCGCCGCCTACGGTCGCGGGGCTCGCTACGTGGACGTCTTCTGGTGGGATCTGCTGGTGAAGCGGGCGCGGCTCGAGCTGGCTCCCGCCGATTCGCTCGAGTTCGTGCCGCCCTGGATGGGCGAGCGCCTGCGCTGGCTCTCGGACGAGCACGCAGCACGGGTCTTCCTCGCCGGCACCGACTCGACGGTCTTCGACGGGCTCGACCCGTCGCGGATGGGCCGCGACCTACTGCCCTACCTGAAAGAGGTTCCGGAGGTCGTCAACGCGCGCACGACGAACTGGACGATCGGGCCGTGTCCCAACCCACGTTGGGCCGAGCGCGTGCATCCCGAGCTGCCGCCCGACGAGGCGCTCGACAAGCTCTGGGACGAGATCGTCCACGTCTGCCGGCTCGACTCGGACGATCCGGTGGAGGCGTGGCGAGAGCGGATGCGCGCGATCGTCACGTCGGCCGAACGCTTGACCGAGCGACACTTCGACGCGATCCACCTGCGCGGGCCGGGCACCGATCTCACAGTCGGTCTCCTCCCGAGCCACCGCTGGCTCGGCGCCGACTTCACGACCGTCGACGGGCTCCCGCACTACCCGAACCTCCCGACCGAGGAGATCTTCACGACGCCCGATCCCGAGCGCGTCGACGGCCACGTCAGCGCGACGATGCCGCTCGAGGTGTTCGGCTCGTTCATGTCCGGGATCAGGATCGCCTTCGAGGGCGGCCGTGCGACCAAGGTCGACGCCGACGAGGGCGCGGAAGCGCTCCGGTCGATCGTGGCGAAGGAGGGCGCCGACCGGCTCGGCGAACTCGCGCTCGTCGACGGCGAGGGCCGGATCGGGCCGCTCGAGACCGTCTTCTACGAGACGCTCCTCGACGAGAACGCGGCGAGTCACATCGCGCTCGGCAGCGGCTACACGTTCCCGCTCGAGGACGAGGCCGACCGCGAGCGCGCGAACCGGAGCCCGTTGCACGTCGACTTCATGATCGGCAGCCCCGAGGTCGACGTCGACGGGCTCACACGTGACGGCGAGCTCGTTCCCGTCCTCCGTGGCGGCGCCTGGCAGGTCTGAGAACGTGGGAAACCCAGGGTTCCCCCACAAGCCCCCTCCTTCTTTCGTCTGCACGCACAATCCGCCGCTGCGCTCCCGCCGGGCAAAGCCCGGCTCCGCGCAACCACCGTGGACCACCGGTCGAAGCTCGAAGAACCGTCAAGGGAGGCTGTGTCGTTGACCGGTGACGGAAGCCGCGTGTCCGGACGCCAGACGCCGTCAAGGGCCTCGCAGTCGGCGCCGGCTACGGGCGACGCCGCGCGATTCGCCGATCTGATCGTCGAGGTCGGCGCGAACGTCCAGCAGGGCCAGGAGGTCGACATCCTCGCCGACCTCGGCACCGAGGAGGTCGTTCGGGCGATCGCGGGCGCCGCTTATCGCAGGGGTGCGCGCTTCGTCGACGTCTGGTGGTGGGACGCTCTCCTCAAACGCGAGCGCCTGCTCCACGCGAGCGCCGACACGCTCGACTACGTCCCGCCGGAGCTCGGAGCACGGCTCCTGCGACTTGGGGAGGAACGCGGCTGCCGGATCTGGATCATCGGCAATCCGCAGCCGCACGCTCTCGACGGCGTCGATCCGGAGCGCATGGGGCGCGATCTGCTGCCGCGGCTGAAGGAGAGCTCCGAGGTCGTGATGGCGCGGACGACCAACTGGTGCATCGCCTCGTGGCCGACGGAGGGCTGGGCGCGTCAGGTGTATCCGTCGCTCGAGCCCGCCGACGCCCCCGAGCGACTGCGGCAGGAGCTCGCGCACGTCTCGCGCCTCGACGAGCCAGATCCGGCCGAGGCGTGGCGCGCGCGAGTCGCCGAGCTGAGAAGCGCGGCCAGTCGCATCACCGAGCGCGCCTTCGACTCGCTGCGCTTCCGCGGCCCCGGCACGGATCTCAGCGCCGGTCTTTTCCGGAGCAGCGGCTGGCATGCGGGCTCGATGGAGCGAATCGACGGACTCGAGAGCATCGTCAACATCCCGACCGAGGAGGTCTTCACGACGCCCGATCCCGCACGGGTCGAGGGGACCGTTCGCGCCACGAAGCCGCTCGAGCTCGCCGGCAGCCTGATCGACGGGATCGCGATTCGCTTCGAGGGCGGCCGGGCGGTGCAGATCGACGCCGACTCGAACGTCGACGTCCTCCGCGCCGTCGCCGCGAAGGATGACGGCGCCGCGCGTCTCGGCGAGGTCGCGCTCGTCGACGGCTCGAGCCGGATCGGCGCGCTCCAGACCGTCTTCTGGAACACGCTGCTCGACGAGAACGCCGCCAGCCACATCGCGCTCGGCGGCTCCTACGAGTTCGTTGTCGAGGACGAGGCGGAGCGCGCGCGGGCGAACCAGAGCGAGATCCACGTCGACTTCATGATCGGCAGCCCCGAGGTCGATGTCGACGGGATCACCGCCGGCGGCGAGACCGTTCCGGTCCTGCGCGGCGGCGCCTGGCAGCTCTGACCTAGGAGGGCTTGGGGAATGCCGCCCGTTCGGATCGGTGCGATGGGTGCGCTGTGGCAAGGACGCAGGGAGCGTTCATACCCGTAGGTATGGACGCGACCGAGGACGCCGCCACGGCGTGCCCAGCACGCCGAGCCGGGCACAGCCGGTATCTCGCCAAGCCCTCCTAGTAACAGTCTGTTACTAAGCGGTTCTGCCCACCGCCACGCTGTGGAGCCGCTCGCGGATCTCCGCGGTCGTCTCGCCCAGATCGTCGAGCCGGGGCAGGGCGGCGATGCTCTCGAGGCCGAAGACGCGCTCGAAGAGCGGCGTCGTCCGGTATCGGACAGCTCCGCCGGGTCCGTCGTCCCGTCCGGCCTCTGCGATCAGGCCGCGCTCGAGCAGCCCCGCCACCGCCGAGTCGGCGGCGACGCCGCGCACTCGGGCGATCTCCGGTCGGCTGCAGGGGCCGAGGTAGCCGACGATCGCGAGCGTCTCGAAGGCCGCCTGCGAGAGACCGCGCTCGACCGGACGCTCGAAGAGCCTGCCGCAAGCGTCAGCCGCCTCGCGCGAGGCCCGGAAGGCGTAGCCGCCGGCCACGTGCTCCAGCACGATCCCGCTCCGCCCCTCGCGGTAGCGGTCGGAGAGAAGCCCGAGCGCGGTCTCGATCCGGACGACATCGTCGTCGGCCGCCTGCGCGAGCTCGTCGACGGAAAGCGGCGCCGAGGCGACGACGAGGAGCGCCTCGACGGTGCGGGCGAGCTGGTCGACCGGATTGGCGGTGATCAGGCGGAGCGGACGGTCCATTCGTACTTCCTTTCTTCAGCGGAGCGGGAAACCCTTATGGGCGCAAACGGCGCCGCCTGCTCGAGCGCGACCTCGCCGGTCTTGCGCAGCTCGAGCAGCGCGAGGAACGCGACGGCCTGCTCGATCCGGTTCAGCCCCTCGACCTCCGCGTCGAAGTCGAAGCGGCGCCGCCGGCCGAGCAGCGCCCGGAAGCGCGCCAGGAACTGGCCGACCGGCGGGAAGCGGAGGCCCATGTGCGAGAGGGAGACCTGCGGCGGCGGCTCGGCGAGCGCGCGCAACGCGGCGGCGAGCTGCTGAGGATCCTGCGGCACGAGTGCGCGGTCAGGGCGTGGCGCGAGCGGCGCGGGGCCGACCCGGAAGAAACGCTCGCGCTCGCCGGCGAGCCGCTCGGCGAGCCAGGCCGCGGCCTGTTTCATCCGCCGGTCCTCGGCGAGCCGCCGCGCCAGCTCCTCGGCGGCCTCCTCCTGCTCGCGCT
>JBPCJB010000102.1:0-9781 GCA_051005735.1 Gaiellaceae bacterium
CGATAGGATCGGGAAGAGCAGGTAGAAGCCGATAAGCGTTTCGAGCGTGATCGAGATCCTGCGGCAAACCAAAACGCGCGGCGATGGCGATAGCACGGCCGGTCAAGGCGATCTCAATGTCATCTGACTGCGGCTGCGTAATTTCTCTCAGTTCGGCGAGAAGGCTCATGGTTTCGGGAAGCTCAAGATCGATGGCTGCGGAGAGTTCTCCAAGTGCCGCAGCGATCCGTCCTGAGGATGTGTGGGCCACATCACGAGCCTCTTTGAAGTACTGCAACGCCCGCTGCTCACGAGATGCAGCGTGCGCGGCACGGCCGGCAGCGATAAGTGCTTCTGCGTAGGCGTCACGTGCTTCAGGAGACCGAGCGACTTCGAGGGCAGCACGTTCGGACTCGTAAAATTTGCCGGACCTAAAAAAGATCTCCGCCTGAGCAAGCGCCGCTTCAGGCGCTTTGCGGTCACAGGATGATGCGTAGTCCAACCATTCACGCAGTGTCGATATGCGCCCAACATGAAGAATCTCCTGCCATGACACCTCAAGTAGAGGCAGAATCAAGTCAGTGAGGGAGAAGGTCTTTATGAGGCGGAACGCATCATCCCAGCGATGATGTCGAGTCAGCGCAGCGCACACGTCACGGCAGGTTTGTCGGAACGCATCACGATGATCTGCCTCTAGCTTTTGACAAAGAAACGACTTGAGAAGAGGATGGAACTCGACACGTGATGCTCCTCTTGCGGTCAACCACCCTGCCGCGATTCCACGACGAACCACTTCGTCAGCCTCCTCAACAACGATGCGGATGCCGTCGAGGTCATCACACCCGGCCAACGCGATGGCCGTCAAACCTAGTGCTGTTCGTAGATCGATCTGTGAGTACAACTCCTCGGCAAAAAACAAATAAAGGTGTTCAGGAAGCAAGGTAACATCCTCTGGGATTTCGGCGATAGGTTGACTAGACACAGCGATCGCCAATACGGCAGGCCATCCATCTGCCAGGTGAACGAGACCAGGCATGAAGTCTTCGTTTGTATCGAAGGCTGCGCGAGCTTCCTCAGGCGTCATAGCGAGGGCGCTTCGGCCGATCTCAGAGATGTGACCGTAAAGAATCATTCGAGTTGTTACCCAGCTCGGTCGTTCACGGCCGACCAACAGAATTCCGAAAGGAACTTGTGAGGCGAACGTCTCAATGATTTGTTCTCCAGTGCGGGCAGCGCCGAGAGCTTGATAATCATCAATGCACATCCAAGCCCTCGGGTCAGCTGATGCAAGATCCTCTAACAAGATGTCCAAGAGAAGTGGCCACTCACTCTCGGGATCCGCGGTGTAGCTAAGGCGCTCTCGAACCCGCTCGTCACACCCAGGGTCGATGACCGCTGCTATCGCTCCGAGCTGAGCGATCAACTCCGCAGGGTCGGCTGCCGCTGCAGTTAATCCGAAACAGCCATATCGGTGATGCAGCTTGAGCCATTGCCGAGCCAGCGTCGTCTTGCCATAGCCGGCTGGGGCCACGAGCATCTTGATTCTCGCCGGCGACTCGTCCAGCAGACGCGTGAGACGAGGCCGCTCGATGATCCGGCGTAGTCCGAGCTGGGGCTTGTCGACAGTGCCCTTCGTCATTACCAACCTGCCCGAGTGCGGGCCGCCGCTGTCCCGTCCCGCGCTACGTTAACGCCTCCCCCGTCACTCCGCTCAAGCCGTGCCCGCGACCCCAAGACGGAGCCGCGGGCACGCTGCCGTCAATCCCCCGACTTGGAGCTGCCGAGGCTTTGTGCGAGAGGATCGTCACCCGTCAGGCTCCGATAGGCGACCGGAATCTGCCGCCGCCTCGGGACACCGAGCTTCTGGCGGAGCACGTCGCAGTGAGCTTTCGCCGTCCGCGGTGAGATGCCGAGCCGCTCAGCGACCTCGTCGTTGGAGCAACCGGCCGCGATGAGTACGATCACCTCGCGCTGGCGTTCGGTGATCGCAGGGTTCCTCTGGACGATCGTGTTCGCTGTCATTGGAGCAAGCTACGGCTCGGCTCCCAACCGGCACATTCGCCGGAAGGTGTATTCGCGGACGTAACTCTCTCGAGCTCGCCGGGGCGGGGTCAGAAGCCGCAGGCGGAGCCGTCGCCGCGGCCGTCCGAGCCGCCGACGAGCGCCTCGCCCTCGGCGAGTACGCACTGGCCCACGCCGAAGCTGTGCTCGTCCGCGGCGACCGAGACATCGTGACCGATCTCGCTCAGCGCGGCGAGCTCCGCCGCCAGGCCCGGCTCGAGCGAGACGCGTCTCCCCTCTTCGACCCGGAAGCGGGGCAGGTCGAGGGCACGCTGAGGGTCGAGTCCCCGGTCGACGAGCGCATGTACGAGCTGGACATGCCCCTGCGCTTGCATGGGACCTCCCATGACGCCGAACGGGCCCCACAGCCTCCCATCACGGAGAAGCAAGCCGGGGATGATCGTCTGGAACGGACGTCGTCCCCCCGCGAGCCGGTTCGGGTGGTCCTTCTCGGCCGAGAAACCCCAGGCTCGATTCTGGAGCACGATCCCAGTGTCGCCCGCGAGCACGCCCGAGCCCCAGTGATAGTAGGTCGACTGAATCAGCGAGACGGCGTTACGGTCGCCGTCGACCGCGCAGAGATACGTCGTGCCGCCGCGTGGCAGCACGGACGGCCGGGGTTCGAGAGCGCGGTTCGGCACGACGAGCGCGCGCCTCGCGGCGAGGTGCTCTGGTTCGAGCAGGAGCTCCGGGAGCGGAGCATCTCCAATCTGAGCGTAGGCGTCGGCGAGTGCCAGCTTCACCGCCTCGATCCTGCTGTGCAACGTGTCCGGCAGACCCTCGAGCAGCCCGAGCGCGATCAACGCCGCGGCGCCCTGACCGTTCGGCGGGAGCTCGCAGACCTCGACACCGCGATACGCCATCCGCAGTGGCTCGACCCATTCGGAGACGTGACCGGCCAGGTCGCCCTCGTCCAGCCAGGAAGCGGCTGCGATCTGCTCCGCGACTCGGCCGCGGTAGAGCGCATCCGGTCCGTCCGTCTCGATCCGCCGAAGTGTCGCTGCGAGCTCGGGCAGACGGTAGAGCGCGCCACGTCGCGGCGCAGACCACGGTGCGCGCTCGGACGCCGCCCAGTGGAGAGCTACTCGTTCGGTCGCCGCGAGCCCGCGCTCGGCGCTCTCGATCGCCGGGACAAGGGCCGCGTCGAGGCCGAGCCTGCCGAACCGCTCCGCGAGATCAGCCCATGCGCGCACCGCGCCGGGCACGGTGACCGAGCGCGGGCCGGATTCCTCAGCGGCCGCGACTTCGGGAAGCTCGCGCGGAGCGCGCCCCGAGCCGTTCAGGCCGATGAGTTCCCCGTTCCACCAGAGCTGGGCGAAGAGGTCGCCGCCGATGCCCGTGTGCCCGGGCTCGGCCACACAGAGCATCGCGGCCGCGGCGAGTGCCGCGTCGACCGCGTTGCCATCGTGCTCGAGGGCACGCAACCCCGCGCTCGTCGCCAGCGGGTGGCTCGTCGCCACCATCGCCTCGCGCACGATCGTCGGGCGCCGCAATCGACTAGCTTCCGGTCAGATGCTGCTCGGGATCGACCACGTCCAGCTCGCCGCGCCCGCAGGCTGCGAGGAGGCCGCGCGCAGCTTCTTCGGAGTGGCGCTCGGGCTCGAGGAGGTCGAGAAGCCCGACGAGCTGAAGGCGCGCGGCGGCATCTGGTTCCGGTGCGGGACTCAACAGATCCACATCGGGGTCGAGGAGGGATTCTCGCCGGCGCGCAAGGCCCATCCAGCATTCCAGGTCAGGGGCTACGACGCGCTGCTCGCTCGCCTGCGCCGAGCCGAGATCGAGGTCGTCGAGGACGAGACGATCCCCGAGCTTCGGCGCTGCTTCGTCAACGACCCGTTCGGCAACAGGATCGAGCTGCTCGGGTCGCTCACATAATCCGGTGCGCTGCCGATAACGTCGCAATGCACGTTCATTCCGCCGACGAGCGGATTCTCATCGTCGACGACGAAGCTCCGATCCGCACGCTGCTGGCGCGGCTGCTCGGCGTCCACGGTTTCGACTGTCTGACGGTCGGAAGCGCCGACGAGGCGCGCCGACTGCTGGCCTCCGAGCGGGTGACGCTGATCCTGAGCGACGTCAACATGCCGGGCGAGTCGGGCCTCGAGTTCGCGCGGGAGGTGTCGAGCGACCATCCGGAGATCGCGATCGTGATGGTCACCGGTCTCGACGATCGGCATCACGCCGAGGCCGCGCTCGAGCACGGGGTCTACGGGTACGTCCTCAAGCCGTTCAAGCCGAACGAGCTCGTCATCAACGTCGTCAACGCGCTGCGGCGGCGGACGCTCGAGATCGAGAACCGCGGCCATCGCGACCGGCTCGAACAGACCGTGCTCGAGCGCACCTCGACGCTCCGGGACACGATCTCCCGGCTCGAGAGCTCCGAAGGCGAGATGAGGCGGCTGCGAGAGGAGACGATTCGTCGCCTGTCTTGGGCGGCCGAGTTCCGCAGTCAGGAGACGGGCCAGCACATCGTCCGGATGAGCCTCTACTGCGCGCTCCTCGCCCGACTCGCGGGGATCGATGCGGAGCGGGCGGAGTTGATCCGGATCGCGAGCCCGATGCACGACGTCGGCAAGATCGGGATCCCGGATCGGATCCTGCTCAAGCCAGGGAAGCTGACGGGCGAGGAGCGCCACATCATGGAATCGCACGCCGCGATGGGCCATCGCATCCTCGCCGGCTCGAACGTGGAACTGCTCGAGCTTGCGGCCCTGCTCGCGCTCACCCACCACGAGCGAATCGACGGCGCCGGTTATCCGCACGGCCTCGCCGGGGAGCGGATCCCGATCGAGGGCCGGATCGCCGCGATCGCAGACGTCTTCGATGCGCTCACCTCCGATCGCGTCTATCGCCCCGCCTTCCAGCCCGAGGAGGCGCGCGAGATGATGCTGGAAGGCCGCGGCAGCCAGTTCGATCCGCGGCTGCTCGATCTCTTCCTCGGCGCCTGGCATGACGTGCTGGCGATCAGGCGTGCCGCCACGGACGCCGCGGTCGAGTCGGCGCTGCTCGCAAGCTAGGGTCTTCGGCATGAGCGGGCTCGACGTCGAGGTCGTCGTCGTCGGCGCCGGAGTGATGGGGCTGGCGACCGCTCGGTCGCTCGCGCGGAGCGGCCGGGACGTCGCGCTGGTCGAGCAGTTCGAGCTCGGACACACGCGCGGATCGAGTCACGGCGGCTCGCGGATCTTCCGGCTCTCGTATCCGGACGCCCAGTGGGCGCGGCTCGCACAGGAGGCGTCCTCGCTCTGGCGTGAGCTCGAGGCGGAGGCCGGCGAGACGCTGATCGAGCGGTACGGCTCGCTCGATCTCGGCGACTGGCGGCCGAATCGGGAGGCGCTCGCCGCTAGCGGGATCGAGTTCGAAGTGCTCGGCGATCGCGAGCTTGCCCGCCGCTTCCCGCTCGAGGTGGCGCCTGGCGAGACGGGGCTCTTCCAAGCCGACGGCGGGATCGTGCGCGCCGATGTCGCGCTCCGGGCGCTGCACGACTCCGCGGTCGCTGCGGGCGCCCAGGTGCTCGCGAGGACTCGGATCACGTCGGTCGAGCCGGACGGTGACGGGGTGACATTGGCCGGGGCGTATCTGGCGCTGCGCACCGAGGTGGTCGTCGTGACCGCCGGCGCCTGGGCTCGCGGCTTGCTCGAGCCGCTCGGAGCCGCGCCCGACATCGAGCCGACGCGCGAGACCGTCTCGTACTTCGAGCTCGCGACGAACGAGCCGGTGCCGTCGCTGATCGACTTCGCCGAAGGCGCCGGGGCCGGTCAGCTCGGCTACGCGCTCATGGCTCCGGGAGTCGGGTTGAAGGCAGGGATCCATCACACCGGTGCGCTCGCCGATCCCGACGAGCCAGGCGTCGTGGACGCGGAGATCGCCGGCTGGACGGCCGAGTGGGTGAGCAAGCGCTTCCGCGGCTCGGCTCCTAAGGACGAGCTCGAGACGTGCCTCTACACGAACACGGCCGACGAGAGCTTCGTGCTGGAGCGCCACGGCCGCATCGTCGTCGGCTCGGCCTGCAGCGGTCACGGCTTCAAGTTCGCGCCGGTCGTCGGCGAGCGGCTCGCCGTGCTCGCGCGCTAGCGAAACAGGTCGCGCTCTGCAGGCATGACGAGGTCGCGGCCGCTGCCTTCTCCGGCCACGTCGAGTCCACGGATCACGGCCGCGGGCACTCCTCGCAGCTTTCCCAACACGAGCTCCGCCGCCGCGGCGAGCTCGTCCGCGATCGCGATCTGGATTCCCTGGAGCTCATACCCCGCAGCGTCGCGCCGGCCGGTCAGGTCGAGCAAGGCCTTCACACCGGCGACGCCGAGCGCGACCTCCGTCGTCCCTTGCCGCCACGCACGGCCGAACGAGTCGCTGACGATCACGCCCACGTCGGCGCCCGCGTGCTTCCGCAGGCCGGCGCGCAGACCGGCGGCCGATGCGTCGGGGTCGAGCGGGAGCAGGATCAGCGTTCCGGCTCCTTTCGCGTTTGAGGCGTCGACCCCGGCCGAAGCGCAGATGAAGCCGTGACGCGTCTCCGAGATCAGGAGCGGCGGCCGGGAACGGACGATCCGCGCCGTCTCGTCGAGGATCACCTGAACGTGGCGCGGGTCGCGATCGCCCGCAAGCTCGATCGCCTGCTGTGAGGCGATCACATCCTCAAACCGGACGATCCGCCCCTCGGCCTTGGAGACGACCTTCTGGGCAACGACGACGACGTCACCGTCCTCGAACCCGCCGGCTTGTTCGGCCGCTTCCGCAAGGCGGGCCGGAAGATCGTCGCCGGGCTCGATCTCCGGAATGCCCTGAAGCCCGAAGACGCGGTACTCGTGACTCACCGCTCGGGAAGGCCGGTGACGCGCAGCCCTGCGTGCGCCCTGTAGCGCTTGTTCACGTTCACGATCACCGCCGTCATCCCCTCGAGCGCGCGGGCGCTCACAAGCGGGCCGGCATCGACGGCGTTGCCCGAGACGAGGGGGGCGACCAGCTCGAGCGCGACCGCCTTTGCCTCGGCATCGTCACCGCAGACGAGTGCGTCCTCGTCAGGAGGCTCGTCGGCGAGGCTCGCGGCGGCGAGCGAATGCAGACCGGCGACGACGGGGGCGTCGAGCTCGGCCTGGATCCGCTCGGCGATCGAGGTCGCTTCCGTCGTCGGCTTCACCCCGCCCGGCCCGAACCGAAGCTCGGCGCACACCGAGAGCACCGGAGTCGTCCCGATCGCTGCACGCAGCTCGCGCGCGGTCTCGACCGCAGCCTCCGACTTGACCGCCAGGAGGACGAGGTCGACGCCGCGAACGGCATCCTCGTTTGACGCGCCCTGGGCGCCGAGCGACGCGGCGGCCTCCTTTGCCCGCTCGGCATCCCGAGATCCGATCACGATCTCGATTCCGGCGGCGACGAGCTGCTTCGCGACCGCCTGGCCGAAGCTCCCGGTTCCACCCACGACGGCGACCTTCACGCAGCGGCCGCCAGGACGGTCTCGGCCAGCCGGCGCGACGCGGCGAGGTCCGTCATCAGCGTCTGGGTGACGACTGCGCGGATCGCTAGCGGGCGGCCTGTCGGATCGGATTCGTCGACGACGAGGGCATCGATCAACCCTTCGTAGCAGGAGGCGACATGGCCGGCCGAGGTGCCGCCGGCGAGGCGGCCGAGCATCCGGTCGACAGGCCCCTTCACGGCCCGGCCGCCGATGAGCGGGCTGACCGCGATGCAGGGGACACGTCGCGCGCTTAGCGCTTCACGAATCCCCTCGACCGCGAGAATCGGCCAGATGCTTACGTAGGGGTTGCTCGGCGCGATCACGATCGCGTCGGCGCCCTCGAGCGTCTCAAGCACACCGGGTGCGGGCGTCCACTCGCCCTCGAAGCGGACGCTGTCGACCTCGTCTTGGTGCCCACGCGCCACGAACCACTCCTGGAAGGGGAAGCTCCCGGCGGGCGTGTCGATCCAGGTGCGCTGGCGGTCGTCCGTCGCCGGCAGGAGGAGCGATTCGACCCCGGCCGCGGAGGCGAGCCGCGCGGTGACCGCCGAGAGAGGCTCGCCTGCTCGCAGCGCTTGCGTGCGCACGAGCTGCAGGCCGCGATCGCGGTCGCCGAGCCGGGACCCGTCCTCGCCGCCGAGCGCCGAGACGGTCTCGAGCGCGCGCCAGCTCTCGTCGGCTCGCCCCCAGCCGCGCTCCTCGTCGTTCAGCACGGCGAGGGCGTAGAGGATACTGTCGAGGTCCGGCGAGACCGCCATTCCGAGCACCTCGAGGTCGTCGCCAACGTTGCCGATCACCGTCACGTCGGCCGGGTCGACGGCGGCGGTGAGACCACGCGCGAACCGCGCCCCGCCGACGCCGCCGGAGAGCAGGGCGACCTTCACAGCGCTTTCAGGACTCCAAGGGCCGCCTGGGTTCTCGGCCCGACCCGGAGGGCCAGTCGCTCGAGGTCGGCGCGGGTGTCGACGTCGTCGCCGAGGTTCGGGATCGCCGCGGTCGACGTCTCGTAGCGGAGCGAGACGGCGTGGTCGCGGAAGCGGGCGGCGCTGCCGGCACCGTAGAGCGGGGCGAAGAGCTTCGGCCGCGGCAGGGCGAGCGCGTTCGTCGTTCCGTCGCCGGCCTCGACGAGACCGAACGCGCCAAGCTCCGCCACGCCGGCGAGCGTACGGACGTCGCGCGGAACGACGCACGGCAGATCGGCGTTCACGACGAGCGCCGGCCGGTCGGGCAGCTCGGCGAGCCCGGCCGCGACCGCCGGCCCCTGGCCGCCTCCCGGATCCTCGACGAGCTCGGCGCCGAGCTTGTCGGCGAGCTCCCTCCCCTCCTCGTCGCGCGTCACAACGAGCGTGCGATCGGTCGCTACGCAGGCGGTGACGACATCGGCGAGCATCGCGAGCGCGAGCTGCTCCCGGAGCTCGTCGGGAGCGTCGATCCGCTGCTTGCCGGCGAGACCGCGAAACGGGATCACGATTGGGGCCATCGCTCACGGAGACTATCCCCCTGTGGACAACGCGACGCTCGCCGAGCGGCTCGAGGCATTCGCCGCGCTGCTCGAGCTGAACGGCTCCAGCTTCTACACGACTCGCGCCTACCGGCGCGCGGCGGAGCTGATCCGCTCGACGCCCGCTGACGTGTCCACGATCGTCCGGGCCCGGAGGGCGCGGGAGCTCAGGGGAATCGGGCCGGGGATCGAGGCGCGACTCCGCGAGCTCGTCGAGACCGGGGAACTCGCGGAGCTGCGCGAGCTCGAAGCCGAGGTGATGCCAGAGCTCGTCGCAGTCGGCCGCCTGATCGGGCTCTCGCCCGTGCGGATGCGCGAGCTCGGGTCGGCGCTCGAAGTGCGCACGTTAGCGGCACTCCGGGGCGCCGTCGCCGCAGGCCGGCTCGAAGGCGTGCGGGGGATCGGCCCGAAGACGGCCGCCAAGATCCGCGAGGGCCTGTCCGGGCTCAGCCACGATGTCCGGCCGCGTCACGGGCTGACGCTGAACCGCGCCCGAGCGCTCGTCGGTGAGCTCGCCGCAGCGCTCGGCGGCGAGCCGGCCGGCGATCCGCGGCGCTCTTGCGACCTCTCGACCAGGCTCGCGGTCGTCGTTCCAAGTAGCAGTCTGTTACTTGGACTCGAGCGGCTCCCTCAGATCGTGTCCGTGCTCGAGCGGGACGAGGATCGCGCCGTCGGCGTCACCGTCGAGGGCATCCCGATCGAGGTGATCGCTGCAACGCAGGCGAGCTTTGGAACCGCGCTCCTCAGAGCGACCGAGTCGCCGGAGTATGTGGCGACTCTGGGGCCGC
>JBPCJB010000103.1:0-3325 GCA_051005735.1 Gaiellaceae bacterium
CTCGGGCTGTGGTCGCGCGCCGCGCTGGCCGAGGACTCCGGGGTCGCCCGGGATCCCGGCGGCTGGGGCGGGATCACGCTCGCGCACAACGTCCGCTCGCCCGGCCAGGTCGACGCGGTGCTCGCTGAGGCCGAGGCGGCCGGCGCGGAGATCAGGCGGCTCGGGGCGCCGACCTTCTGGGGCGGCTACTCGGGCCTCTTCGCCGATCCCGAAGGTCACGCCTGGGAGATCGCGCACAACCCCGGCTGGCAGCTCGCGGACGACGGCTCGATCAGCCTCGCCTGACTCCGCACATCGCGCCTAGCTTGACTTCGCCCGGCCGCGCGTTATCGTCGGCACGAGGCAGCGAGGGAGGAAGACGATGGCCCTGAACGTTGCTGCGGCGGCTGGACCCGCGCGGTGAGCGCGCAGCCGGTCGACGACGCCCTCGTTGCCGCCCTCGCGCGCGCGTCGGTGGAGCGGGCGGCGCCCGAGGAGCTGCCGCTCTTCCGGGCGACGAGCGAGGCGTACTTCTACGATCCGGGGGCGCTCGAGCAGCAGCGCTCCCGCGACGAGATGCTCGGCTTCGGGGTCGACGCTGCGGTGATGCTCGTGACCCCGGTGGCGCTCGCGGTGGCCAAGGACGTGATCGAGTTCATCGGGACGCAGCTGCGCGCGCGCGCCGAGAAAGAGGGCGAGGGGGCGATCGACCGCGTCCTGAACCGGCTCCTCCGGCGCGACGACGACAACAAGGACGGCGCACCACCCGAGCCCGCTGCCGTACAGGAGCTGACCAACGAGCAGCTCGAGCAGGTGCGCACGCTCGCGCTCGAGAAGGCGAAGCAGCTCAAGCTCTCCGACGCGAAGGCGGAGCTGCTCGCCGAGTCGCTCGTCGGCAGCCTCGCGACGGCAGGAGCGGCGTGGGCTCGACGGAGCCGCCGGAAGGCGCGGCGCCGGCGCAGCGGCCCCGGCTGAACCCGTTCGTCTTCCCGTCCGAGACGACCTTTCGCTTCGGCCTGCTCGTGACGGCGGTGCTCGGCGCGAGTCTCTATGTCTGGAACTGGATCTCTACGGTGGTCGCCGACCCGGCCGAGAAGATCGCCGAGTTTCGCACCTGCTTCGCGCTCTCGCCTGTAGTGACCGGAGCGAGGGATGTCGCCTCGTTCTCGGCCGCGAGCGACGCCTTCTCCGCCTGCCTCAACGCTGCGAACCGGGACGTGCTCTGGTGGATGCTCGGCGGCACCGCCGGCCTCGTGGCGCTGACGATCGTCTTCGTGCTCGCGGCGCCCCGCTGGATCGAGCGGCGGCGGCGGCTCGAGCCGCTCACCGAGGACGAGGCGCCGGCCGTACGGGAGCGGTTGCGCGAGCTCGTCCGCGAGGCCGACCTCGACGAGGAGCCGCGCTTCCTCTGGAACCCGCTCGACCAGACGGCGACCGGCCTTGCCTACTGCTACGCGGGCACCTACTCTGTCGCGCTCACCGGCGGCCTCGTCGTCCGCCAGCTCGCCGACCCGCCCGCTTTCGACGCGGTCGTCCGCCACGAGCTCGCCCACATTCGCAACCGCGAAGTCGCGAACACGTACGCAACGGTCGCTCTCTGGTACGCGTTCATCGTCGCGGCGGTCGCGCCGTTCTTCCTCACGCTCGTCGGTGAGGGCGCGAGCGCGCTCGGGGGCCTGACGTGGCGCGTGCTCGCGCTCGCCGCGCTCGTCTACGGCACGCGGAACGCGGTGCTGCGCTCCCGGGAGATCTACGCCGACGTCCGTGCGTCGACCGGCGAAGGCCGGACAGGCGGATTGCGCCGCGTGCTCGCCTCCCTCCCGAGGCCCGTCGGTGGGATCCTCGCGCGGCTGCGTCGGCTGCATCCCGACCCCGCCCTCCGGCTCGCCGCTCTCAACGACACGCGTCCGCTCTTCCGCTTCTCGCCGCTCGTTGCCTTCGGCGCCGGCGTGGCGGCGACGATCGCCTACGAGAACGTCGTCACGCTCGTCACCTTCTTCGTCGACGATCCGATCGACATGCGCTTCGTCGCCGCGCTCGCGTTCGCTCCCTTTGCGGTCGGGATCGTCGGCTACGGGATCTGGCGGGCCACCTTCGCGGCGGTTGCCGAGGGCAGAAAGGGAATCCCCACGGCGAGGATCGGGCTCGCGCTTGCAGCAGGGTTCCTCCTCGGGCCGGAGCTCTCGCTCGCGCAGTTCATCGTCACCGACGACGATGCGCTGCTGGAATCGATGCTGAAGGGCAACGATCTGCCCTGGGGCGCCGCGCTCGTGCTCGGGCTAGTCCTCTTCACGGGCTGGCTCGGCACCGTCGCCTCCTACTGGGCGCGCTCGCTCGGAGACAGGCGCCCGCAGGTGCCCGCGTTCCTGACCCTGCTCGCCGGCTCGGCTGTGCTCAGCGCCTTCATGGGCGTCTTCTACGTCGCCCGGGACACGCGCGAGGCGATCGACTTCTCGGCGGCCGGCAGCAGGCTGCAGCACGCGGCTGTGGCGGAGACCGCGTGGGCGGGACCGGTCTGGCTCTGGCAGGCGCTCATGGATCCTGCGTTCCTCGTCGTCGCGCAGCGCCCGTTCATTCCACCGGCGCTCGTGCTCCTCTTTGTCGTCCCGCTCGCGGCGGCGCTCGTCGCGCGGAGCCGTCGCCACGGCCCGACGGAGTGGGCGTTCCTCGATCCCGGCGGGGACCTGCGTCAGTCGCCGCTCTCGCTGCGAATCGTGCGGCCGCTCGCGCTCGGGCTCACCGCCGGGCTCGCGTTCTGGGCGCTCCTGCTCATCCTCCGCTTCTCCCTCCACAACGGCGTCTCGGCGGAGACGCGGGCGACGGACGCCTTCCTGCTCTCGTTCTACTTCTGGACGCTCGTGCTCGCGCTGGCCGCCCAGCTCGCGGCGGGCGCGCTCGCGGCGTTCCTCTCCCGGAACCCGGATCGCCTCGTCGACGCGCTCGCCGCCGGCTTCGTCGCGGGAACGGTGGCGACGTTCGGGATCGTCGGGGGGCCTACCGTCGCCAGCTGCATCGATCCCGTCGCGCTCAACCCCGCCCCGTGCGGCTGGCTCGTCTCGGGATCGTTCACCTGGGACGTCTTCCGCCAGGTCGTCGCCCAGGGAGTCGTAGGCTCGCTCGCCGGCGGCGCCCTCGCTCTCGGGCTGCGCGCCCTGCTCGAGCGCCGTCGCTCCGGCGAGCTGAGCGCGGCCCGCGTTCCGGGCTAGCGCTACCGCAACGAGCGAAGCGCCTCGCCGAGCGCCTGCCGCGTCGTCAGCACGCCCTCGAAGAGATCGCCCTCGCGGGCGACCCGCTCCAGCACGGCGTCCATCGCGAACGCCGCTGGATCGAGCGATACGTTCAGCTC
>JBPCJB010000104.1:0-2527 GCA_051005735.1 Gaiellaceae bacterium
CGACGATGTTCTTCGAGGTGATCGAGCGCCACGGGGCGACGACCTTCGGCGAGGGGAACTTCAAGGCCCTCTTCGAGTCGATCGAGCGCGAGCAGGCGCTGCGCGGCAACCTCTAAGCCGCTGACGCACTCGCGCGCCTGAGCGCACGCGGCTCTCCGGGTCTGGCCTAAAGGCCTATCCCCTCCGGCCGCGCACACTCAGCCACGCGCCAGGAACGCGAGCGACGCGCTTCGCGTCTAGCCTTCCGCCCGTGACTCCCCAGCGGCGCACGGCGCTCGTCTCGGTCGGCGTCGCGGTCGCGCTTGTCTCGCTCAAGCTCGGGGTCGGCCTCGCGAGCGGCAGCTTGGGGCTCGTCTCGGAGGCGCTCCACTCCGGCACCGACCTCGTCGCCGCCCTGCTCACGTTCTTCGCGCTCGGCGTCGCCGGTCGGCCGGCCGATGCGGGGCACCAGTACGGCCACGGGAAGGCCGAGCACCTCGCCGCGCTCGCGGAAGCGACCGTGCTCGCGCTCGTCAGCCTCGCCGTGGCGGCTCTTGCGGTCGCGCGGCTCGGCGGGGCGGTCGAGCAGGAGGTCGAGACGGCGTGGTGGGTGTTCGCGGCGGTCGCCGTGGTGCTCCTGTTGGACAGCTCGCGCACGCTCGTCTCCTATCGTGCGGCCCGCCGCTACAAGAGCGAGGCGCTGCTCTCGAACGCGCTCCACTTTGGCAGTGACCTCGTTGGCACGCTCGCCGTCCTCGGCGGCCTTGTGCTCGCGGCGACCGGGCATCCTCAAGGCGACTCGATCGCGGCGCTCTTCGTCGCCGCGCTCGTGCTTCTCGCGGCCGGCCGCCTGATTCGCCGCAACGTCGACGTGCTCATGGATCTCGCTCCCGCCGATGCCGAGGATGCCGCCCGGCAGGCGATCGCCGGGGTCGAGCCCCCCGTCGAGCTCCTCCGCATCCGCCTTCGTCAGGCAGGCGGCGCCACCTTTGCCGATGTCGTGATCGCGGCCTCGCCGGCCGACGCGGTCGCTCAGGGGCACGCGCTGGCCGACCGGGTCGAGGCCGCGGTCGAGCGAGCGCTTCCCGGTAGCGACGTCGTCGTCCACGTAGAGCCGCACACCGACGACGCGGCGCTACGCGAGCGCGCCCACGCTGCCGCGCTCGCGGTGCCGCGCGTCCGCGAGATCCACAACCTGAGCCTCGTCACCCTCAGAGGGGTCACCGAGCTCTCCCTGCACCTGAAGCTGCCCGGCGAGCTGCCGCTCGAGGATGCCCACCAGGTGGCGGAGGAGGTCGAGCGCGCTATCTGCGCCGCCGTTCCGGAGATCGCCTCGGTGCAGACGCACCTGGAGCCGCTCGCGGAGGCGAGCCCCGCCGTCGAGCTTGCGCCCGGCGAGGTCGAGCGAATCGTCCGGGCGGTCGCCGGCGGCGCGCCGCGCGAGGTGCGAGTTCTCCGGACCGACGAGGGCCTCGTCGCGTTCCTCACGCTCGGCCTCGATCCCGGCTCGACGCTTGCCGAGGCACATGCGAAGGCGAGCGAGATCGAGCGGCGGCTGCGCGAGGAATACCCGGCGATCGCCGACGTGATCGTCCACACCGAGCCCTGAGCGTCAGGCGCCGTCCGCGTGGCGCACCTCGAAGTGGCTCGCCTTTTCTTCCCAGCGCAGGAGGAGCCGGCGCGCTTCGTCGGGAATGACCGCACGCTCGACGTCGTCGCCCGCGAAGGCACGAACGGCGCCTGTCGAGCTCCAGAACGTCAGGACGACGAAGTCGGCCTCCTGCGAGCCGTCTCGACGGAGGACGTAGGCGCCGCAATGACCTTCGAGCTCGCGCAGGGCCGGGAGCGTCGTCGATTCGAGGTGCTCCTCGTACCCTGGAGCGTTGTCGAGGCTCGTCGAGCCGCGCCACACCCTCGCGATCACGCCGCCCCCCACACTGTTCGTCGACCCTAACAAGCGCCGTCGCGCGGCTCTCTCTACCCTGCCGCCGTGAGGCTCTGCATGTTCCATCCGCTCGACCACCCGCTGGAACGAGGCTGGGTGGGACGGATCGAGGGCGATCGCGTCGTCCAGCTCGCGGCGCAGACCCTGCAGTCGTTTTTCACCGGCGGCTCGGCGGCGCGCGAGCACGCCGAGTACCGCCTCGCCGAAGTGAAGCTGCTGGCACCCGTTCTCCATCCGCCGGCGGTGCGCGACTTCTACGCCTTCGAGCAGCACGTCGCCACGGCGCGCGCCTCGCGCGGGCTCGAGGTGCCGCCCGAGTGGTACAAGCAACCCGTCTTCTACTTCTCCAACCCGGCCGCGATCTTCGGGCCTGGCGACGAGATCCCGTATCCCGAGGGGACGGAGGAGCTCGACTACGAGCTCGAGGTCGCGGCTGTGATCGGCGCCGAGGGCGCGATCGCCGGCTTCACAGTCCTGAACGACTGGTCGGCGCGCGATCTGCAGCGGGTCGAGATGAAAGTCGGGCTCGGCCCCGCGAAGGGCAAGGACTTCGCGACCTCGATCGGCCCGGTCGTCGTGACCGTGGACGAGTTCCCCGGCGAC
>JBPCJB010000105.1:0-3636 GCA_051005735.1 Gaiellaceae bacterium
GCGATCGCGACGGCGAGCGCGGCGGTCACTCGACCGAGAAGATGACCTTGTGCTCGGCCGTGTTGTTCTCAACGAGCCGCTCCTGGGGAACGGGCTCGACGTCGATCCTGAGCGTGCGCAGCTCGCCGAAGTCGAGCGAGGGGAAGTCCCGGAAGACGACGCGCTTCGTCTCGCCGGGGTTGATCAGGTCGATCGTCTGCTTCTTCGTCACGGGCGTCGGGCTCTGCTGGATCGTCAGCGTGACCTCGATCTTCACTTCCTGGTTGTCGCCGCCGTTCCGAATCGCGACCTCGAACGCGAGGTCGGTCGACGCGACAACCGTGTTCTCGGTCGACGTGGAGAGCTGCTGGCCGCCGGGCCGCACCCGGACGCCGACGATGTTGGTGCCGTGGAGCCCCGCACCCGTTCCACCGGACGCCGCCGGGGTGCCGTTGATGCGCTGCCAGATCGGAACCATGGAGCGGGAGCTGGCGAGATCCGGGGTCTGGACGAAGTTCGAGTCCGGGACCTCGATCCCGGTGAAGCCCTGCTCGCGAAGCTCTGCGACCGCGGTGCGGATGAAGAGATCCTCCCAGACGACGTCGCTTGCGACGAGCCGCTGGGCCTCGCCGGCGAGACTCGCGCCCGCTGCCGCGGCGTCGTTCGAGTCGCGGGTCTCGCGGAACTGGGCGGCGAGCCCTTGGAGTCCACTGACGCGGAACTGGAGCGCCTCGGCCACGCTCCGATTCGCCGTGCGAAGCGGCCCCGGCGCGTCGAGCTCCAGCGCCTGGTTGGCGCCGAGCTGCTGCTGCTGCACGAGCCCCGCGAGTTGCTTGTCGAGATCGGCCGGCTTGATCCCCGGGGTGGTGAGGACGTCGTTCAGCTCCCGCCCCACGCGCTCCGAATCGCGCGCGACCGTGGCCACCTCGCCGAGGTAGTCGCGGTAGGAGTCGCGCCTCTGATCTTCCTGGCAGCTCTGCACCCAGAGGACGAGCAGGACGACGATCAGGATCGCGAAGGCGACGAGCCCGACGAGCCGGGCGAGCGGCGTGAAGCCCGACACCGGGCGGATCGGGCGCCGCGGGCCGCGCGGCTCCCTGGGCTCTCTCGGACCTCTCGGGCCGCCGCCGAGCGGACGCCGGAGCGAACGCTGCCCCGACGCCTCCTCGGTCGGAGGCTCGTCGAAGAAGTCGAACTCGAAGTCGGACTCGCGGTTGCTCATGGGCTCGGAACGTCGATTCGAGCCACTGTAACCATTGCATCGGCCGGAAAAGACCGACAGAGGATTCCTTCCTGGCACGGCCAACCCGACGAGGACGTGTCTTCCGCGCTGCCCGTACTCCCTTCCCGGGAGCTCGTCCTCGATCGCTACCGCCCGCTCCGGCCGCTCGGAAGCGGCGCCTCCGGCTCGGTCTGGCTGGCGCACGACGAGCAGACAGGGCTCGACGTGGCCCTGAAGATCGTCCCGCGCGAGGGGAAGGCCGCGCATCGGGCCGAGCGCGAGGCCGAAGCCGCAGCGCGGTTGCGCCACGAGCGTTGCCTGCGCTCCTACGGTTTCGGCGCGGACTCGAGCCACGTCTACATCGCCTACGAGTACGTCGGGGGCCGAACCCTCCGCGAGGCGATGCGCGCGGGCGAGCTGACAGATCAGCGGGCGGTCGAGGCGGCAGCCCAGATCCTCGAGGGGCTGGCGCACGCGCACGGACGCGGGATCGTCCACCGCGACGTGAAGCCGTCGAACGTGCTCTTGCTGGACGAGGAGCAGGTCTCGATCCGGCTGCTCGACTTCGGGCTCGCGCGGTTCGACGAGGCCGAGACGCTGACTGCCGTCGGCGACGTTCCGGGCACGCTCGCCTACATCTCGCCTGAGCGGCTCGCCGGGGAGGAGGCCGGACCGGCCAGCGACGTGTGGGGAGTCGGGATCCTGCTCTGGGAGGCGCTGGCGGGCAAGCACCCGTTCTCGGGAACGCCGTTGCAGCAGATGGCCACCGCGATCGATGTCGGCGCTCCCCCGCTCGCCGCCGAGCGGCCCGATCTGCCGCAGCGGCTGCTCGTCGCGATCGAGCGAGCGCTCGCGCCCGACCCCGCTCGGCGGCCGTCCGCTCCCGCGCTCGCGCACGAGCTGAGAGAGGCCGCGGCCGGGCGGCGGCGGTTAACGCCCACGAGGGGACTTAGTGTTGGAACAACACAAAGTCCGTTCGCCGCCGGCCGCCTCGGGCGCCTCCTGCCTGCGGCCGCAGCCGGCCTCGCCACGCTCGCCGGCGGCGGCTTCCTGCCGTTCTTCCCGACGGGCTGGACGCTCGCGCTGGCGCTCGGAGCGGCGCTGACGGCGCTCGTCCGACCTCGCGCCGCGCTCGCACTCGCGCTCGCAGCTCCGATCCTCCCGCTCGGCAACCTCTCGCTCGGCCTCGCGCTCCTCTACGGCGGCTTTGCGGCAGGATGGCTCGCCCTCGCATGGCGTCAGCCCCGGAGCGGGCTCGCCTTCCTCGCCGGCCCGCTCCTCGCGCCGCTCGGGCTGATCGCGCTCGTCCCGCTCGCCGTCCAGCCGGTTCGGGGACATCTGAGCCGGGCGTCGCAGGTGGTCGCGGCCGTAGGTCTCGCAGCGATCGCGGCCGGAGTGCGCGGCGCGAGCCTCCCCTTCGGCGAGCCGGCCACTCGACCGGATCTGGCCGGTCTCGAGAGCCCGGTCGAGGCAGCACGGGAGTTGCTGGACGTCCTGCCGCCCGTGCTCGGGCTCGAGGCGCTGGCGCTCGCCGCGGTCGCGGTCGCGATTCCCTGGGCGACGAGCCTCTGGCGCATCGCCTTGCTCGGCGCGGCCGCGCTCGCGGCGCTGCTCCTGCTCGCCCCGGCGGCCCCCGCGATCCCGCTCGTCGCGGCGGTCTGGCTCACCTGCGCCGCGCTGGCCTGGCGCCATGAGCATCGGCCTCGATCCAACTAGACTCGATCCCGGACAGCACCCCGTCGGCATGAGCGTCCTTCGCAACATCGAGCAGAAGATCGAAGGCCTCTTCGAGGGGATGTTCGGCCGCGCCTTCCGGACACACGTCCAGCCGGTCGAGCTGGCCCGCAAGCTCGCGAAGGAGATGGACGAGCACCGGACGGTCTCGGTTTCGCGGGTCTACGTCCCGAACGAGTACTCCGTCTATCTCTCGAGCCAGGATCGCGAGCAGTTCACGGGTTACGAGGGCTCGCTGATCGGCGAGCTGCAGGATCATCTCGTCGAGCACGCGCGGCGCGAGAGCTATGCCACGCTGACGGCGCCGAAGGTGCTGATGAAGACCGACGACGACCTCTCGATCGGCGAGTTCGGGATCGCGACGCGGATGGTGCAGCCGGAAGGTCGACGAGCGCCGGTCCGCGACGAGCCCGCCGAGCAGGTCGAGCCTGGCGCGACGATGATCTACAAGGCCAAGGCGCCCCAGCCGACGGAGGCAGCCTCACCGGCCGAGCTCGGGCTCGAGCGGGAGCGCTACACGCTGACGCTGAACGGCAAGCGCCACGTGCTCGAGGATCGCCGGTCCGTGCTGGGCCGCTCGAAGGAGTGCGACGTCCAGGTGCCCGACGCGAACGTCTCCCGCCGCCACGCCGAGCTGCGCGAGGAGGGGGGATCGTGGTGGCTCGTCGACCTCGACTCGACGAACGGGACGGAGCTGAACG
>JBPCJB010000106.1:0-17242 GCA_051005735.1 Gaiellaceae bacterium
TCGAGCGCGATCCCGTTCTGATCGTGCCGAACGCGGCGGACGTCGAGCGGGTCGAGCGAGACCTGCTGACGAGGTCGGGAGCGCTCCTGTCAGGCTCGATCGGCACCTTCGACGACCTCTTCCGGGAACTCGCGCTCGGAGCCGCCGACGCCCGTCCGGTCGCAGGCGACGCGCAGCAGACGCTGCTCGTGCGCCGCGCCGTCGCCCGGACGACGTTGAACGGGCTTGGCCGGTCTGCGCGGTTCGGCGGCTTTGCGGATGCCCTGCTCGCAGCGCTGCGCGAGCTCGAGTCCGGCCTGCTCGGCCCCGACCAGCTGGACGGTGATCTCGCCGGGCTCTACGCGGCCTATCGGGTCGAGCTCGACGCGCTCGAGCTGTGGGATCGTGACAGCCTGCGTCGGCGTGCCGTCGAGCGACTGGCCTCCGAGCTCGAGGCGTGGGACGGCCGCCCGGTCTTCGCCTACGGCTTCGAGGATCTGACCGGCGCCGAGTGGGCGCTCCTGGAGAGCCTCGCCGGCCGCGCGAGCGTGACGGTCTCGCTTCCCTACGAGCCCGGACGAGCGGCCTTCGCGTCGCTCCAGCGGACGGTCGAGGATCTCGCCTCGCTCGCAAACGGCCGGATCGAGGAGCTCCCGGCTCGCTCGGGAGAGTACGGTCATCCGGCTCTGGCCCACGTCGAGCGCTTCCTGTTCGCGGATGAGCCGCCGGCAGGCCCGGAGCTCGCAGGCGCGATCCGCTTCTTCGAAGGCTCGGGAACCCGCGGCGTGCTCGAGCTCGTCGCGGAGGAGATACGGGAGCTCGCCGCTGCGGGGCCGCCGCTGCACGAGATCGCACTCGTCGTCCCTTCCCTCGAGCGGTGGCGCGCACCCGTTGAGACGGTCCTCGGAACGCTCGGGATCCCGTTTGCCGTCGAAGGCCGCGCGCGCTTGGGGCAGACGCCGTTCGGCCAGTCGTTGCTCGCTCTTCTTCGCTTCGCCTGGCAGGACGGCGGCCGCCGCGACCTCTACGCCTATCTGCGCACGCCGTTCTCGGGGTTCGGCCGAGCGAACGTCGACTTCCTCGAGGGACGGCTGCGCGGACGGGGTGTCTCGGAGGGTGCGCTCGTCGAGGAGGAGACGAACCGGTTGCGCGACGGCAAGCCGATCCCCGCCCTCGAGGCCCTTCGGAGCGCCGTGAGCCCGGTGGCCGCCGTCCGCCGGCTGATCGAGTCGATGACTCGCGCTGCGCACGGGCTCGATGCGCCTCCCGCCACCGCCGCTGCGCAGCACGATCTGCGCGCCTTCGACGCGGTCGCACGGACGCTCGACGAGCTCGATGGCTGGGTCGGTCTGGGCGGCGCGCTCGATCCGGACGAGGTGCTCGCTGCGCTCGAGCGCACCGAGGTCCGCCTCGCCCGAGTCGGCGAGACGGGCCGGGTCGCAGTGCTCGACCTCAACCGCGTGCGGACGCGGCGCTTCGAAGCGGTGTTCGTGCTCGGGCTGGAGGAGGGGAGCCTGCCTCGGCGCGGGCAGGCATCGCCCTTCCTCGACGACGAGGCACGCGCAGACCTCGACGATCGGACGGGAGCCCGGCTGGCACGGCCCGATCCGGTCGCACGCGATCGGTACCTGTTCTACACCGCCTGCACGCGGGCGACGCGCCGGCTCACGCTCGTTCGCGAGGCGGCGACGGACGAGGGCAGCCTGCGTGAGCCGAGCCCGTTCTGGGACGAGGTTGCGGCGCTCTTCGACCCCGAGGACGTCGCTCGCTGGACTCGCGAGAGGCCGCTCTCCCGGCTCACCTGGTCGATCGAAGACGCGCCATCCGAGCGTGAGCGCCTGCGCGCGCTCGCCCAGCTCGCCGCGAGGGAGCCGATCGAGGCCGAGGCGCTGGCGGTCGCGAACGGCTGGGAGCGCCGGCTCGACCGGGCGAAGCGAGCGTTCGCGAAGCCCACGCGGCTCGTGCATCCGCGCGTGCTCGGCGAGCTCTCGGCTAAGTCGACGTTCAACGTCACCGAGCTCGAGCGGTTCGCCGACTGCTCCTCGGCCTGGTTCTTCGAGCGCCTGATCGACCCGCACACGATCGACCGGCGCGTCGACGCGATGCTCCGAGGGTCGGTGGCCCACACGACGCTCCATCGCTTCTACTCCGGGCTGCCGAAGGCGGTGGGCTCGGATCGGGTCGAGGAGTCGCTCCTCGAGCGGTCGCTCGAGTTCCTCGGCGAGTGTCTCGAGGGCGCGCTCGCCGGGGTGAAGCTCGAGATGGGCGAGCTCGAGCGACGCGAGCTCGAGCAGAGCCTCCGGCGCGATCTCGAGCAGCTCGTTCGCGATGAGGCCAAGTCGGAGATCCCGCTCGTCCCGCGGCGCTTCGAGGTCGGCTTCGGCTCGGAGCGCTCGGCGCCGGAGCTCCAGCGAGGGCTCGACCTCGGGGAGGGGATCTCGCTCTCCGGCAAGATCGACCGGATCGACGTCGATCCCGGTAGCGCCCGCGGAATCGTGCAGGATTACAAGTCCGGCCGCACGGGCCACTCTGCGACGGAGATCGAGAAGGAGCTGCGGCTTCAGATCCCGCTCTACATGCTCGTTCTCCGCGACCTCGTCGGAATCGAGCCGCTCGGCGGTCTCTACCGGCCGCTTGCCGGGGAGAGGCGGGCCCGCGGGCTCCTGCGGTTGGAGGCGAAGGACGAGGGGATTCCCGGCTTCGCGAAGAACGACTATCTCCACGAGGAGAGCTTCTGGGGTCGGGTCGAGGGCGCCCGCGAGCTGGCGCTCGGCCTTGCTCAGCGGATCCAGGCGGGTGACGTGCGCCACGACCCGAAGGGCGGGGAGTGTCCGGCCTGGTGCGACCTCTGGCGGATGTGCCGGATCAAGCGCGCGTGAAGCTACCCAACGAGCAGCAGGCTGCGGCAATCGCGGCGCGCGGGCACATCTTCGTCTCGGCCGGCGCCGGCACCGGGAAGACGACGGTGCTCGTCGAGCGCTTCGTGGAGGCGGTCTGCGAGCGGGGGCTCGACATCGAGTCGTTGCTCGTGATCACCTACACCGAGCGCGCAGCGGGCGAGCTGCGCGGCCGGATCCGGGCGCGGCTCGCCGAGCTCGGCAGGCACGATCTCGCCCGCTCGCTCGACGGCGCCTGGATCTCGACGATCCACGGCTTCTGCCTGCGGCTGCTGAAGGCCCATCCCTTCGCGGCCGGGCTCGATCCGCGCTTCCGGATCCTCGATGAGAGCCAGGGGCGCGTACTCCGCAGCGAGGCGTTCGAGGAGGCGCTGGTCGAGTTCTGCTCCTCCGAGCAGGCGGAGCGGCTGCAGCTCCTCGCGACCTACGGCGCCTCGGGCCTGCGGCGGATGCTGACGAGCGTCTACGAGACCCTGCGCTCGGCGGGCCGGGCGCTCGAGCTCGAGCTGGGACAACGACCAGGTCTCGAGGCGCGGCTCGCCGAGCTTGCCGACGCCGCTCGCTGTCTTGCCGAGGACGCGCAGGCGACCGAGCTCGCGCGGGCCGCGGCCGCCCAAGCGGCCAGCCTGACGGCCGCGCCCCAGCCACCGGAGCGGCTGCTCGATCTGAGCGGGCTGCGGGCACAGGGCGAACGTGCCGCAAGCTACGAGGAAGCGCGCAAGGCCGTGGAGCAGGCGGCGCTCGACGAGCTCGCGCGCCGCGACCGCGAGCTTCTGCAAGAGCTCCTACAGGGCTTCGCCGAGGCCTACGCGGAGGCCAAGGATCGCGAGTCCGCGCTCGACTTCGAGGATCTCCAGCTTCGCGCGCGCGAGCTCCTTCGCGAGCGGACGGAGATCCGGGAGCGTGAGCAGCTCCGTTTCCGCTCGATCATGGTTGACGAGTTCCAGGATACGAACCGCCTCCAATGCGGCCTCGTGGATCTTCTGACCGGCCCGGGGACGGAGGTCTTCTTCGTCGGCGACGAGTTCCAGTCGATCTACGGGTTCCGACACGCCGACGTCCAGGTCTTCCGCGAGCGACGCGCCGCAGCCGAGACGCTGCTCCCGCTGACGCGCAACTACCGCTCCCGGCCGGATGTCCTGCGCGTCGTCAACCACCTCTTCGCGGCCGAGTTCGGAAACGAGTTCCAGGAGCTGGCCGCGTCGGGTGAGTTCGTCGATCCCGTCTTCGGCACCCCGGTCGAGCTGCTCGTCACGGACAAGTCGGCGTACGAGGACAGCGGGCTCCACTGGCGCCGTGCCGAGGCGAAGCACGTCGCGCGGCGCGTGCGGGAGATCGTCGCGAGCGGCGCTGCCAGCGCGGGGGAGATCGTGCTCCTCTTCGCCGCCGGCACCGACGCGGAGTGGTACGAGGAGGAGCTCCGCGCGGCGGGCCTCCCTACGTATCGGGCTACCGGCCGCGGCTACTTCGGCCAGCAGCAGGTGGTCGACCTGCTCTCGTATCTGCGCCTGCTGCACAATCGCTACGACGACGAGGCGCTCGTCACCGTGCTCGCATCGCCGTTCGTCGGGGTCTCGAACGACGCGCTCTTGCTGATCCGCCGTGCCGCGGGTCGGCGGCCGATCTTCACGGGGATCGAGCGCACGGTCCCACAGGGGCTGACGGACCGCGACGAGCGGTTGCTGCGCGCGTTCAGGCAGCGCTTCGACCGGTTGGCGGAGGCCTCGGCACGGCTCTCCCTGGAGCGGCTGTGCGAGCGGATCGTCGCCGATCACGACTACGACCTTGCGGTCCTCGCGCAGTGGGACGGGCGCCGCCGCTACGCCAACCTCCGCAAGCTTGCGCGGCTTGCCCGCTCCTACGAGGAGCTGCGCGGGCCGGACGTCGAGGGCTTCGTTCGGTTCGTCTCCGAGCAGGAGGCGGTGGGCGCGGGCGAGCGCGACGCAGCGGCCGAGGAGGAGGGGGCGGACGCGATCAGGCTGCTCACGATCCACTCCGCCAAGGGTCTCGAGTTCAAGGTCGTGGTCGTGGCGGACGCCGGTCGCGACCGGAACGCGCCCGGCGCCGACGAGATCCTTTGCCTCGCGGATGGGCGCTTCGGCTTCCGGGTCGCCGATCCCGCGACGGGCCTGCGCTACCCGGCGTTCGGCTACGAGGACGTCCGCGAGGTGCGAAAGGCCGAGGAGGAGGCCGAGCGGTTGCGCCTCTACTACGTGGCGATGACGCGGGCGATCGACCGGCTGATCGTCTCGGGCTCGATCGACCCCGGCCGCAAGGCCGACGAGAGGACGCCGATCGGCTGGGTTCTGAACCGGCTCGCGTGCGCCGAGGAGGCTGCCGCGGCGACCGGGCTTGTCGAGCTCGAGCGGGAGGGCGCACGGGTGCTGCTGCGGGTCGATCGCGGAGAGGCGCGCGAGCCCGAACCGGAGCCGGTCGAGGAGGAGACTCTGGCCGACGAGACAGGGCAGCTGGCGCTCTTCTCGCCGGAGAACGCTCCCCCACTGCCGCCGATCGCGCCCGCTCTCGCCCCGATCGTGCCGCTCCCGGCGCCGCCTGTTCACGACGTCAAGCGACTCTCCTACAGCGCGCTCGCGCTCTTCGAGCGCTGCTCGTATCGCTACTACGCCGAGCGCGTCGTCGGGATGCGGGCCGACGACACGAGGGGGGCGCTGCCCGGGAGCACCGGCCTTGCGGCGACCGAGGTGGGGGACGCGGTTCACCGCCTGCTCGAGCTGGTCGACTTGCGTGCGCCCAAGCCGCCCGACGTCGCCCCCGTCCGCGCCTGGTACCCAAGTGTCTCCGACGAGGAGCTGACGCGAATCGCGGGCTTCGTCGACGCCTACTGCGAGTCGGAGCTGGCCCGCCGGATAGCCGGGCTCGCAGGAGCGCGGCCGGAGCGCCCGTTCGCGTTCGAGCACGAAGGAGTGCTCCTGCATGGACGGCTCGACGTGCTCCAGCGCGATGGAGCTCGTGCGCTCGTCCTCGACTACAAGACGAACTCCCTGGCCGAGGGCAGTCCCGACGAGATCGTGGAGGCCGACTACCGCTTGCAGCGGCTGGTGTACGCGCTCGCGTGCTTCCGTGCGGGCGCGGAGGAAGTCGAGGTCGTCTACCACTTCCTGGAGCGGCCCGACGCCGTCGTGACCCGGAGATTCTCCCGCGAGGAGCTGCCGGAGCTCGAGGCTGAGCTCTCCGAGGCGATCGCGCGCATCCGCGTAGGCCAGTTCCTCCCGACGCCCAGCGAGTTCACCTGCGCCGGCTGTCCTGCGCGCGACGTCGTCTGTGCCGGGCCACGACTTCGTGGCGCTCCCACGCGGCCGCCGGCACTCGCCGCGCTCGCGCACTGATGCGGGTCGCGGCCCTCTACGACGTCCACGGGAACCTGCCCGCACTCGAGGCGGTGCTCGCGGAGGTCGACAGTGCCGGCGTGGATGCGATCGTCGGCGGCGGCGACATCGTCTGGGGCCCGTGGTCGGGCGACTGTCTCGAGCTGCTGCGTCGGCGCGGCGCAGTGCTGGTGCGCGGCAACTGCGAGCGGGAGATCCTCGAGCCCAAGAGCGAGAGAGATCGTTGGTGTGCGGAGAGACTGACTTCGAGCCAACTCGAGCTGATCGCCGAGCTCCCGCTGTCCGCCGAGATCCTCGTCGACGGGCTCGGCAAGGTTCTGTTCTGCCACGGTTCACCGCGCCGCGACGACGAGATCCTGACTCGGAGCACCCCGGCTAGCGATGTCGCAGAAGCTCTTGCCGGAACGGACGCCGAAGCGGTCGTTTGCGGGCACACCCACGTCCAGTACGAACGGAGGATCGGCAGCGCTCGGCTCGTGAACGCGGGGAGCGTCGGCCTTCCCTACGAGGACGACCCCGGCGCACGCTGGGCGCTCATAGGGCCTGGCGTCGAGCTCCGCCGGACGACGTACGCCTCTGACGCTGCGGTGGCCGCGATCCGCGCGAGTGGTCTGCCCGATGCCGATGACTTCGCCGACACCGTCGCCATCCCGACGTCGGCCGCCGAGGCGACGGAGCACTTCGAGGCGATGCGTGGCTCGTAGCTTCGTGGCCGAGGCCCGCCGCGCCATGGGGCGTCGGCGGGATCGGATCCGTCCGATCGTCGAGCTGCTCGCCGAGGAGCACCCCGACGCGACGATCGCGTTGCGCTTCCGAACCGAGCTCGAGCTGCTCTTCTCCGTGATCTTGTCGGCGCAGACGACCGACGTGAACGTGAATCGCGTCACCGAGCGCCTGTTCGCGAAGTACCGGCGGCCGGAGGACTATCTCGCGGTGCCGCAGGAGGAGCTCGAGCGGGACATCTACGAGACCGGCTTCTTCCGGCAGAAGGCGAAATCGCTGCGCGGAACAGCGCACATGCTGCTGGAGGAGTTCGGCGGCGTCGTGCCCAGAACGCTCCCGGAGCTGCTCCGGCTGCCGGGGGTGGCGCGCAAGACGGCCAACGTCGTCGCAGCCGAGCTCGGCGATCCTCAGGGCATCGTCGTCGACACGCACGTCCGCCGGCTCTCGCAGCGGCTCGGGCTGACGCGAGAGGAGGATCCGGTCAAGATCGAGCGCGATCTCGTCAAGCTCGTGCCGCGGGCGGACTGGGGCCGCTTCCCGCACCTCTTGATCTGGCACGGCCGCAAGATCTGCGATGCCCGGCAGCCGCGGTGCGATGTCTGTGTGGTGAACGCGCTTTGTCCGTCGAGCCGCGTCGTTGTCACACAATCGACACGGATCCGTGACACCTCTGTGTGAGCTTCTCCTCTAGCGTTCCGAGTGGGGCCTCGCTCCCCATTGGGGGCCTGACTTTGCTCCACTTCAGGAGCAGACTCGACATCGGACCGGGTCTACTGAGGCGAGGTCTCGGCGCTAGTCAGCCACGCGCTGCCTGCTCGACCGGCGCGGCGACAGCGAGACGAGTAGGCCTCCATCGCTGTCATAACCCGGAAACACATCGACCGTCACCGCCTTGACGCTGCCGGCGCGCGTGCGTAAGTCGATGCGCTCATCAAGGCGGCGCACGCCCCACTCGAGCGCGAGCGCGACCGGGTTGCGATCGTCCTCGAACCCGGAGAGCCCGAACGCCTCGACGACGTTCTTCCCCATCAACTCGCGCTCGCGGAAGCCGGTCAGCTCGAAGACGCCGCGACCGGCCGCAAGGATTCGACCGGTCCCGTCGCAGGCGACGAGGCCTGCATTCGGGCCGGGGTAGTAGTCGTCGAGCAACTCGAAGAGGAACCCGAAGCCGCAGCGCTCGCAGGAGACCGCCTGGCGCAGGAACCCCTGCTTCCCGTCGTGATCGAGCGACCGATCCTTGCAATTCGGGCAGATGAAGAACGGCACCGAATCAGCGTAGCGACGAGGTCAGATCGAGCGCTTCCGGCGGAAGAACGCGAGCCGCCCGATCGTCGTTACCACGACGATCGCGCACGAGAGGGCATGCCCGAGTCGCCAGCGGGGGCTCGGGCATGTGGTCGACGTTCGGGCCGTAGACCCCGACGATGAAGGTCGGGAGGAGGAGCAGCGACGCGATCACGGTCAGCTTCTTCTCGACCTCGTTCTGGTCCTGGGCGATCTTCGACTGGTGGTAGTCGCGGCGCTCGCGATCAGGTCGCGGGCGATATCGATTTCAACCTCGAGCTCGTCGATCTCGTCGTTGACGGCGTTCCAGCAGCCGCAGCTAGCGCTCAGCTACGCCGTCCACGAGTTGGTAGAGACGGCCACGACGCTAGCGACGAGTCGGCCGGGAGCCGGCTGCTGGAGCTCAGGCTGGTCGGGTCTGCTCGCGCGGCGCAGTCAGGGCCGCCTCGAGATGCCCGTGACTGTCGGCGAGGAAGCGTTCCGCGTCCAGAGCCGCGGCGCAGCCGGAGCCCGCCGCCGTGACGGCCTGCCGGTAGACGTGATCCTGGACGTCGCCTGCAGCAAAGACACCGGCGACATTCGTCTCGGTCGTCTTGCCCTTCGTGAGCAGATACCCCGCGTCGTCATGGTCGAGCTGGTCGACGAACAACTTGGTGGTCGGATCGTGGCCGATCGCGACGAAGAGCCCGTCGGTTGCGTAGTCGACGTGCTCGCCGGTCTCGACATGGCTCAAGCGCACCCCGGAGAGCTTGCCCGTCTCAACTCCCAGCACCTCTTCGACGACGTACGGGGTCAGGATCTCGATCTTCTCGTGCGCCTTTGCCCGGTCGACCATGATCTGCGAGGCGCGGAACTCGCCGCGCCGGTGGACGATCGTCACCTTCGAGGCGAACTTCGTCAGGAACAGCGCCTCCTCCATCGCGGAGTCGCCGCCGCCGACCACCACGACCTCGCGGTCCCGGTAGAAAGCGCCGTCGCACGTAGCGCAATACGTGACGCCGCGTCCGTGCAGCGCGCGCTCGGACTCGAGTCCGATCTGCCGCGCTGTTGCTCCCGTCGCGACGATCACCGTCTCCGAGCGGTACTCCTCTTCTCCGACGAACACACTGAACGGGCGCTCGGAGAGATCGATCCTGGTCACGTCGTCGGTGACGAACTCGGTCCCGAAGCGTTCGGCCTGCTCGCGGAACTGGCTCATCATCGCCGGTCCCATCACACCTTCCGGATACCCCGGATAGTTCTCGACCTCGCTCGTGATCATGAGCTGCCCGCCCCACTGGAACCCCTCGATCACGAGCGGCTTCAGGTTCGCGCGGGCGGCGTAGAGCGCGGCCGTATAGCCGGCAGGGCCGCCGCCGATGACGATCACGTCACGAACATCGCTCACGAGCTACTTCCTCCTCCGGCCGACGGTGCGGCCCTCACCATAGAGAACGAATCGGAGCCTGCGGGTGTTCCGGTCGCGCCGGTCATGGCAGCGGCCGTCGGGGTTGCTTAGGATCCGGCCGGCCCCGGAAGAAAGGCGAGATGACAACGACGGTGAGCCTCGAGAGCCTCCGAGACCTGGCGGCCTTCCGAGCGGAGAACGGTTGTGCGATCAGCCTCTACCTCGATCTGCGCCCAAGCGTGAGCCCGACCGCCGGCGACACGGCGGTGCGGGTCGAATCGTTGCTCGACCGGGCGGCGAAGTCGCACGGCGCGACCCGGGGCGACCTCGCCCACGAGGTGCGCGAGGGGCTGAAAGCCGATCTCGAACGGCTCCATCGCTTCTTTGCCGAGGAGCTTGAGCGGGACGGCGCCCATGGTCTCGCTGTGTTCGCGGCCGGGCTCGACAACGTGTGGCGGGTGCTGCCGCTGTCGTCCGCGGTGCCGGACGCGGCCCGCGTGGCCGACGATTTCCTCCTCGCTCCGCTCGTCCCCCTCCTCGGACGCGGGGCCGGCGCCCTCGTCGCCGTTGTGAACCGCGAGCAGGGACGCGTGCTCGAGCTGCGAGACGGCAGGCTCGACGAGATCGTCGACCGCACGGAGGACGCTCCGAGCCGCCACGACCAGGGAGGTTTGTCGCAGGCTCGCTTCCAGCGCCACATCGAGAACGTGGCGCACGAGCACTACAAGACTGTCGCCGCCGAGCTCGAGCGTGCGTTCCGGCGCCTCGAGCGGCCGCGAGTCGTAGTCGCCTGCTCGGAGGACGTTCGCCCGGAGTTCGCGGCCACCCTCCACACAGAGGTTGCCGACGCGGTCGTCGGGTGGGTGGCCGTCGAGCAGCACGCCGGCCCGGCGGAGCTGCGGGAGGCGGCCGAGCCTCTGCTCGAGCGGTGGCGAGCCGAGCGGGAGGGCGAGCTCGTGGAGCGCTGGCGCGAGGAGACGGGGCGTGACGCGCGCGGCGTCTCGGGTTGGGAAGACACCTTCGAGGCCGCTTCCGACGGCCGGATCGAGACGCTGCTCTACCAGCAGGGCACGCGCAGGGACGCCTTTCGCTGTCCTGCCTGCGGTCGAGCCTCGGCCGGCGCGGGTACGTGCCCACTCGACGGGACGACGATGGAGCCCCGCGACGACGGGCTCGACCTCGCCGTCCGGCTGACCCTCGCTCACAGCGGGGAGGTGCACGCGGTCGAGCACCGCCTCGACCTCGACCCTGTCGGTGGGATCGGCGCGGTCCTGAGGTATTAGACCTACGACTCTAGGAGGGCTTGGCGAAACGCCGCCCTGAGCCGTCGGGCCGCGCTGCTCGCCCCGATGCGGCGTCCTCAGTCGCGCCGATAGCTTCGGCTATCGGTGCTCCCTGCGTCCTTGCCTCGGAACGAGCAGCGCACCCCGCCGACGAGGGACGTTCCGCCAAACCCTCTAGGCAGCGTCGATCGCGCGGAGCGCGGACTCGCTCTCGCCGGCGAGCTCGGGCGCCTGCAGCGAGCGTGTCTGTCGCTCGAGTGGCTGCAACGGCTTCAGCTCGCCTTCGATCCCGTGCTGCTCGAAACGCCGGGCCTGGACGAGCACGCGCGTCTCGAGCGAGCCGATCGCCGAGTTGTAGTGCCCGACGGCGCTGTCGAGTGCTTTGCCTGCGTCGCCGAGATGCTTCGCCATCGTCGAGATCCGGCCGTACAGCTCCCGTCCGAGCTCGTGCACCTCGCGGGCGCTCTGCGCCACGGTCTCCTGCTGCCATGTGGCCGCGACGGTTCGCAGCAGCGTGAACAGTGTCGAGGGCGAGGCGAGGATGACGCCGCTCCGCCAACCGTCCTCCGAGAGCGCCGGATCCTGCTCCTGCGCCGCCCGGATGAACGTCTCGTCGGGGACGAACATGATCACGAAGTCGGGTGAGGGCGAGAATTGCCGCCAGTAGGCCTTCTGCGCGAGCCTGCCGACATGGTCGCGCACTTGGCGGGCGTGGCCGACGAGATGCTCGACCCGAAGCTCGTCGTCCTCGCATTCGCAGGCGTCGAGGTAGGCGGCGAGCGGCGCCTTGGCATCGATCACGACCTGCTTGCCACCGGGGAGCCGCACGACGAGGTCGGGACGAAGCAGCGCGCCGTCGCCGTCCCGCACGGACGACTGCTCCTCGAAGTCGCAGTGGGGCAGCATTCCCGCCGCCTCGACCACGTTGCGGAGCTGCACCTCGCCCCAACGCCCGCGGACGTGTGGGGTGCGGAGCGCCTTGACGAGATTGCCGGTTTCGAGTCGGAGTCGCTCTTGTGCGCCCCCGAGCGTCGTCAGCTGCTGGGTGACGGCGCCATAAGCCTCCTGGCGCTCCTTCTCCATCCCACGCATCTGTCCTTCCATCTTGTCGAGTGACTCCTTCAGCGGCGCGACATGGCCATGGATCTGGCTCTTCGCGACCTCGAGGAAGGAGGTCGTCGTCTGCTGGAGCGTCTCCGAGGAAAGTGATCGGAACGCGTCTCGCGCCTCCGCGGCCACCGCTTCCCGCTCCTCGCCGGATCGCCGTTCGAGCCGAAGCTCGGCAGCGAGCTGGGCCGTCCGGCTGCGCATCACGACCCAGGCGCAGCTTCCGCCGAGCGTCAGGCCGAGCGCGAGACCGAGGATGAGGGTGAGTGCGACCATTGGGCCGACGAACGGTAGAGATCGGGTCGGACGGACAGATCACGCTGCTAGAGTCGCCGCGGCTATGGCTCGTAAAGACCGCGTTCCGAACCCGCCGAGACGACCTGTTCAGGCGCCTCAGCGTCGCAGCACGCCGGCCACCGCCGCCGATGCCGAACGGCGGAAGCGTCTGCTCTACATCGTCGCCGCGTCGGTTGTCGCTGCGCTCGTCGTCGTGCTCGCGGTCGTCCTCATCGGCGGGGGCGGCGACGGTAAGAGCGAGGCAGCTGTCCTCGCGGAGGCCGGCTGCACGTTGCAGAGCTTCCCGGCGCAGGCGAACGAGCCGGATCATTCCGATGTGCCGACCCTCGAGACGAGGCCGAAGTGGAACTCGTTCCCCCCGACGAGCGGCCCGCACTTCGGTCAAACCGCCATCTTCGGCTCCTACGACGACCCCGTGCCGCTCGTCCAGTCCACGCACAATCTCGAGCACGGTGCCGGGATCATCCACGACGGCGACGACGTGCCCGACGCCGAGATCGAGGCGATCCGATCCTTCTACGAGGACGATCCGAACGGCTTGATCGTGGAGCCGCTCCCCCGGCTCGGAGAGAAAATCGCGTTGACGGCTTGGACGGCGCCCGAGCCGACGCCCGGCGACGAGCCCGACCGCGGCCGCGGTTACCTGGCCGAGTGCACCGAGTTCGACGAGACGGCGTTCTCGACCTTCGTCGACGAGCACCGCGGCAAGGGGCCGGAGCGGCTCCCGGTCGAGGACCTCGTGCCGGGCGGGGGATAGTGGCTTCTAGACTGGGCGCACTCCGCCGGGGTGGCGGAACCGGTCAGACGCGCCCGACTTAAAATCGGGTGGCCTTCGGGCCATGAGGGTTCGACTCCCTCCCCCGGCATCGGGTCGAACCAGAGCTCGGCTCTACCGCGGCCGAACGAAGCGGCGTAAGGTTGCGCATTCCCTAGACGCGAGGAGGATCGGATGTACGTTCGGATCGCCCAGTTCGAGGCGCCCACCGGCGAATGGGACGAGCGGATCGCCGAGGTGCGGAGGCGGATGCAGAGTGACGAGAACGCAGAGATGAGGCAGCTCGTCACCCGGTCGATGATGCTCGTCGATCGCGAAGGAGGAAGGGGCGCGGGCCTCTTCTTCTGCGAGACCGAGGACGATCTCCGCAAGGTGGATGAGCTGCTGAACAACGCCACCCCGCCACCGGGTGGGGGGACGCGCACGTCAGTGCAAATGTACGAGGTCGCCGTGGACTCCGAGAACCCGAGCTAGCCGCCGCTGAACATCGAGGGGAAGGGCCGGCCTCGTCGGCGGCCCTCTCTCGCCTGCTCTCGGCAGCTCGTTCGATGCAACCGCTGCGGGCCACGCGCTCAATACACTCTCGCCCGATGGCGCAGATCGAGGAAACCGCTGCTCTCACGCACCTCGAGTGGGACACCCCGCTCTTCCAGACGGCGATCGCGCAGTACGAGCAGGCCGTTCCCTACGCCGACATCTCCGAGGGAGTGGCCGAGCGGCTGCGCTATCCGGAGCGGGCGGTCATGCTCTCCATTCCCGTCCGGCTCGACGACGAGCGCCGGGTCGTCTTCGCCGGCTATCGCGTCCAGCACTCGAGCGTGCTCGGGCCGACGAAGGGCGGGATTCGCTACGACACCGAGGTGACGCTCGGCGAGTGCGCGGCCCTCGCGGTCTGGATGACGTGGAAGTGCGCCCTCCTGAAGCTTCCCTACGGCGGCGCGAAGGGCGGCGTCCGCTGCAACCCGCGCCAGATGTCCCAGCCGGAGCTCGAGCGGCTGACGCGCCGGTTCACCTCGGAGCTCCTGCCGGTGATCGGGCCGCAGGAGGACATTCCCGCGCCGGACATGGCGACGAACGAGCAGACGATGGCCTGGATGATGGACACCTACTCGATGCAGGTCGGCCACGCCGTCCCGGAGATCGTCACCGGCAAGCCGATCTCGATCGGCGGCTCCGTCTTCCGGCACGAGGCGACGGGAGCGGGCGTCGTGATGGTGATCGCCCGCGCCTGCGAGCGGCTCGGCTGGAACCTCGCCGAGCAACGTTGCATCGTCCAGGGCTTCGGCAACGTCGGTGGGATCGCCGCGCACGAGCTCACCGCACGCGGCGCCAGCGTGATCGCCGTCTCGGATGTGTCCGGCGGCATCTTCGAAGAGGCGGGGCTCGACGTCGACGCGATGCTGGCCTTCGCGAGGGCGAACGGCTCGCTCGAGGCCTGGGAGAGCGGCCGTCGGATCACGAACGAGGAGCTGCTGGAGCTGCCCTGCGACATCCTCGTGCTCGCTGCGCGCGAGGATCAGGTGACCGAGGAGAACGCCGGCCGGATCAGCGCCCGGCTGATCGCCGAGGGCGCGAACGGCCCCACCTCGTTCGAGGGCGACGCGATCCTCGCCGAGAAGGGGATCCCGATCCTGCCCGACATCCTGACGAACGCAGGCGGCGTCACGGTCTCCTACTTCGAGTGGGTACAGGACCTCGGCCGCCTCTTCTGGGATCGCGCCGAGATCAGGCAGAAGCTCGCGGAGAAGCTGGACGATGCGTTCGACCGCGTCTGGGACGTTGCGGCAGAGCGCTCGATCACGTTGCGCACAGCGGCGCTCGTCGCCGGGATCCGCGAGGTCGCGGCAGCGCTGGAGGCGCGCGGCCTCTACCCGTGATGACGGATCGGGTCCGCGACGCCATGGTCAGCGAGCCGCCGCAGCTCGACGGCGGCGCGAGCGCTCAGGAGGCCGGGGAGGCGCTCGGCCGTCCCGAGGTGCGCGCGCTCTTCGTCTGCGAAGAGGGTCGGCTGCTCGGTGTGGTCACCCGGAAGACGCTCGTCCGCGAGGTGGTGGCGGCCGGGCTCGACCCTCGCTCCACCGAGCTGCGCGGGATCGCCGAGCCGCCGCACCACACGATCGGCTCGGATGTCCCGCTTGACGAGGCATTCCGCTTTCTCGAGGAGGAGGATCTCGAGCGGGTACCCGTCGTCGAGCACGGCCGGCTCGTCGGGGTGCTCTCGCGAGCGGTGCTGCAGCGGCGGCTGGCCGAGGACGAGCCGCCTGCCGACCTCGAGGACTAGTCGGACTTCGGCTGCGTCGCCTCTCTTGCGCCGTTGCTGGCGCAGCTTCTCGGTGCGGCGGGCGATGTACTCCCGCGCCTGGCGCACGCGCTCGTTCATCTCGGTGAAATCAGTCTTCGTACGTTTCTTCGCCATCGTCGTCCTTTCCCTCCAGTGGCTGGACGATTTGGGCCAAGCGCACGGCGATGTCCGCCAATAGGCCGAGTAAGAGTGCCCGATTTGCTGGCATGCAACGCAAGCTGTCCGTTCCGGTCAGCAGCAGGTGTAGGCGCCGGGCGGCGCCGCGCCCTCCTCACGCTCCGGCAGCTCGGCGGCCGCGAGCGCGGCGCCGTGGAGGATGTCCCGCTCGCTCGCCTCGATCCCGTCCAGGTCGTAGCGCTCGACGATCTCCAAGAGGATCGCTGCGCCGGCGACGATCACGGGCGCGCGTCCCGGCTCCATGATACGCGCGCGCTCCTCTAGCGAGAGCGAGGCGAGCCGCGCGGTTTGGCTGGCAACAACGGCGCGTGAGAGCACGTGGCCGTGCGTTCGCTCGGCGTCGTGTCCGACGAGGCCGAGGTCGAGCGCGGCGAGCGTGGTCACCGTGCCGGCCACACCGACCGCCGACGCGGCCTCGAGCTCGGGCAGCAGGCTCCGCACATGGCTCCGGATTGCCTCGATGTCCTCGCCGAAACGCTCCGTCAGCCGGACGCAGCCGATCTGGAGGCTCGTGCGGAGGTCGGCGCCGACGACCTGGAGCTCGGTCGAGCCGCCGCCGATGTCGACGACGAGCGTGTCGGCCGCAAGATTGCCGATCCCGCGCAGGGTCATCGCCGCCTCCTCCTGGCCCGAGAGCAGGCGGGTCGTGAAGCCGTAGCTCCACTCCACCTCGCCCAGGAACGCCTCCCCGTTCTCGGCGTCGCGAACGGCGCTTGTCGCGATCGCGAGCGTGCGTTCGGCCCCCAGCGCCTCGAGCTCGCGCCGGTAGTCCGTGAGGACGTTGCGGACGCGCGCGATCGCCGCCGGCAGCAGCTTGCCGCGCGAGTCGACGCCCTCGCCCAGGCGCGTAATCGCGAGCCGCCGCACGACCTCCGTCAACTCGCCGTTCACGTCTGCGACGAGAAGCCGGCTCGAGTTCGTCCCGAGATCGACCGCCGCAACTCTCACTTGCGTCGCGGAACGAATGCCGTGACGTTGCCGATCGAGGCTCGAACCTCGGCCAGCGCGCCCGTGAGCACGGCGAGCGCCGAGCGCGACGTGCGCAGGCGTGCGAGCGAGGACTCGAGCGCGCTGCCGCTCCTCGCGGCGGCCAGGAGATGGAGCTCGATCTCGCCGCTCGAGCGCGTGATCCCGTCGAGCCCTTCGCCGAGCCCCCGTGTCAGTCGCTTGAAGTCGCGGAAGAGCGCAAGCCCGCGTCGCGCCGCGACAATCGTGGCGGCGACGCTCACGAGCACGAAGAACGCCAGGGCAAGCCAGAGGAGCATCGCGGCGATGCTAGCGCGCGGGCGTTGAGCGGGCCGAGGCGGTGCTACAATCGATGCTGCGTCGCGGGGTGGAGCAGTCAGGTAGCTCGCCGGGCTCATAACCCGGAGGTCGCAGGTTCAAATCCTGCCCCCGCTACTAGAAAAGGCCCGCAAACGTGGGCCTTTTGTTTTCTAACCAGACTCGCCGCGGCCGATTTTATACCCCTTTTTGGTGCACGAGCTCGTTCATCCGCTCGGCGTCATCACAGTCCAGGCGACGACCAGCAACCGTCTCTCTTCGAGCCAGCGCGCTCGCTTGTCGTCGAGAGCGCTCTCGCGGATCGTGACGCCGTCGATCAGGCGGATGAGCTCGGGGTCGCGTTTCAATTCGTCGATGGTCTCCGGACGCGGAACGCTCAGGATCCTGATCGCGTGCGGTG
>JBPCJB010000107.1:0-6171 GCA_051005735.1 Gaiellaceae bacterium
CGAGGCGACGATGTACCTCTGGCTCGCGGTTCCCGCCGGCGAGAGCTCGGAGGCGTTCGCGGAGCGCCTGCTCGAGCACGGGATCCTCGTCGCGCCGGGCTCGTACCTCGGCGCCGCCGGCGAAGGCGACTTCCGCGTCGCGCTCGTGCCCTCCGAGGAGGAGTGCGCCAGCGCAGTCGCGATCCTGGAGGACGTGCTGTGACCCCTGAGCTCGCGGTCGAGATCGTGGCCGCGCTCGACCGAGGCGAGCGGCGTGTCGCGGAACAGGTCGACGGCGAGTGGGTCGTCGACGTCGAGGCGAAGCTCGCGATCCTCGAGTTCTTCCGCCTCCGGAAAGTGGAGCCGATGCAGATGGGCGGGCTCCAGTTCCTCGACAAGATCCCGGTGAAGACGGATTACGCGGAGCGTGGCGTGCGCGTCGTCCCGCCCGGGGTCGCGCGCTACGGCTCGTTCCTCTCCGAGGGCGTCGTGCTGATGCCCGGCTACGTCAACATCGGCGCGTGGGTCGGGCCGCGGACGATGGTCGACACCTGGGCGACGGTCGGCTCGTGCGCGCAGATCGGCGCCGACGTCCATCTCTCCGGGGGCGTCGGCATCGGCGGCGTGCTCGAGCCGCCGCAGGCGAGCCCGGTCGTGATCGAGGACGGCGCCTTCGTCGGCTCGCGTGCGATCGTCGTCGAGGGCGTGCGCGTCGGCGCGGGGGCGGTGATAGCCCCGAACGTCGTTCTCTCGGCATCGGTGCCGATCATCGACGTGACCGGTTCGGAGCCGGTCGAGCGGCGCGGCGTCGTGCCGCCGCGGGCAGTCGTACTGCCCGGGGTGCGGCAGAAGGACTTTCCCGCGGGAACCTACGGTCTTCCCTGCGCCTTGATCGTGGGCGAGCGGAGCGAGTCGACCGACCTCAAGACCTCGCTCAATGACGTCCTGCGCGAGTTCGAGATCGCGGTCTAGACGAGGCGCGGCTATCTCGTGCGGCGTCCCCGGCCGAAGTAGCCGAGAGCGGCCAGCACGACGATGACGATGATGACGATCCAGAGCCAGGTGGGCATGTGATCCTTTCGTTTGGGATCCCGACTCTACGGCGATTCGACCCGGAGTTGCAACCGCGGCCTCCGACTTGGATCCTATTCGGCCGTCTCGCCTCTGCAGATCGGCTCGACGCGACCGGTCAACGTGGCGCTCTTCGCTCCGTCGAGGATCACTCCGAGAGTGCCGCCCGGCATGTGAATGGTGACCGGGCTCTCGCACCAGCCGTCAGCGATCGCGGCCGCAGCAACGGCAACGGCGCTCGAGCCGGATGCCGAGGTCTCCCCTGCTCCGCGCTCCCAGACGAGCGCGGTGACGTCGTGCGGGCCGTCGACTCGGACGAGCTGAACGTTCGTCCGCTCGGGAAAGCGCTCGTGACGCTCGAGGAGAGGCCCGAGCCGCAGAAGCTCCCCACGATCGGGATCGCGTCGGACGACTGCATGCGGATTGCCGACCGAGACACGGGTGAGCTCGATCCGCTCGTCGTCGAGATCGACTGTCTCCGGGGCGTGTACCTCGACTGGGCCGATCTCCAGCTCGATCTCGGCGCCATCTCTCGCGGCTCTGTACTCCCGACCCGAGGCCACGACGAGCGCCTCAGCAGAACCGGTGCGCTCCATGAGCCAGGCGGCGGCGATGCGGGCGCCGTTGCCCGAGAACTCGGCCCGCGAGCCGTCCGGGTTCCAGATCGCGATCTCGGCGCGCATTCCATCGACGGCGATGACCTCGAGGACGCCGTCGGACCCGATTCCACGGCGCCCGTCACAGAGCAGCCGAGCCTGCTCGGGTTCGAGCGGTCGGCCGAGGTCAGCCCGCTCGACGAGCAGGTAGCTGTTGCCGAGCGCGTGCCACTTCGAGAATCGCATCCGCCACCTCGTCCGCCGGCCGGTTCGCGTCGATCATGACGATGCCGGGAATCCGTCGCATCCACTTCCGCTGATAGGCCGCGTAGCGGCGCGTGCGTGCCCGGAGCGCCTCAATCGCCTCGACGTCCGGCAGCTCGGCGATCTCGCCCAGGCCGATCACCGTGCGCGCGGCGCTCGAGGGCGGCATCGCCAGAGTCTGCCGCACCTCCGCCGCCACCCCGGCCGCGAACATGGACGCCGTCCGCTCTGCGATCCGTTGCTCGAGCGCCTCCTTCGCGACGTCCAGCCCGAAGACGATGGTGGGATGCCGCTTCTCCTCCGTCCAGAGCCGGTCGCTCCGAGGCCGGAGCGACGTGCCCGCCTCGACGAGCTCGAGCGCCCGGACGACGCGGCGGCGGTCGTTCCGGTGGACGCTGGCGGCGACCTCCGGATCGAGCGCGGCAAGCTCGGCGTGAGCCGCCTCTCCCCCACGCTCGTCGTAGAGTGCGCTCCAGCGCTCACGCGCGCCCGGAGGCGGCGCCGGCGGTAGCTCGAGGTCGGCGAGCGCCGCCCGAAGATAGAGACCGGTACCTCCGACGACGATCGGGCTGCGGTCGTCGTCGAGGATCGCATCGATCGCCGAGTGTGCGAGCTGCTGGTACTCCCCGAGCGATGCCTCGTGCGAAAGCGGCCAGATCGCGACAAGGCGGGCAGGATGCGGAGACTGGTTCGTGAGGATCGGCAAGCCGCGGTAGACCTGCATCGAGTCGGCGGAGACGAGCTCGGCCGGAAGCCGTGCAGCGAGCACCTCGGCTACCGAGGACTTGCCCGACGCGGTCGGGCCGAAGATCGCGAGGACGCTAGCCACGGAGTCGCGAGCGCGCCGCGGCCACGCTCGCCTCGTCGAGCCCGCCTGCGCGAAGAAAGCGAGCGACCGAGCCGTGCTCGGCTTCGATCGCCTCGAGGACACCACTCATGGCTCCTGCGGGCGACGCGACGATCCGAAGCCTGCGGGCCCGCTCCAGCTCGTCCCTCGCTTCCTCGACCCACGGCAACGCCTGCGCCTCGAGGCGCGAAGCGCTGAGTCCATAGTCCGCGGCAACGTCCTCTCGGGAAACCCCCGCAAGCCGGAGGAGCAGGGCCGCGACGATGCCCGTTCTGTCCTTGCCGACCTTGCAATGGACGACGACTCCTCCCGCTCGGGCCTCGGACACCGCTGCGATCGCGGCGGCGAAGCGGTCGTTCCAACGGCGCAGGAGCTCGAGGTAGAAGCGGCGCGTCTGATCGTCGCCGTCGGTCGCCCACTGCTTGGCTGTGTCGATCTCGCGCCAGACCGGATCCCCCTCCTCGGCGAGGACCGGCACGTGGACGACGTCCAGCTCGAGCTCGCGCGGTGGGTCGTCGGCGAGCTCGCCGTGCGAGCGCAGGTCGACAACCGTGGAGACTCCGTGCGCCGTGAGCGCCGCCCAACCGGCGTCTGTGAGCGACCGCACGCTGTCGGCGCGGATCACGCTCCCCCAGAGTGTCTCGGCGCCATCCTCGGTCGGGTGGCCGCCGAGGTCGCGGACGTTGAGACAGCCGTCCCAGGCGAGCGTCCTGTCTTGCATCAAGCCGGGTCGGCGGCGAGCGTCTTCCAGCCCGCGCCGGCGCCTTCGCTCTCGACGAGCCGATCCTCCTCCGGGTGGGCGGCCCGATGCTCGAGGAACCAGGCCACCGAGGCGGGGATGCCGGCGTCGAGCGGCGTCTGCGGCTCCCAGCCGAAGAGGTCGCGGGCCTTGCTGATATCGGCGACATAGCGCGTCACCTCGCCGACGCGGAGAGGCGCCGTCTCGATCTGCGGCTCGAGGTCGAGCGAGCCACCAATCAGCTCCGCGGCCCGCACGAGCGTGTTCCCCTCCCCATACGCGAGGTTGATCGTCTCGTTCGCGACCCGCCCCTCGGCCAGCGCTTCGATCCCGCGCGCGATCCCGTCCACGCAATCGTCGACATAGGTGAAGTCGAGCACCTTCTCCGGGCCGTAGATCACGATCGGCTCGCCGCGGGCGATCCGGTGGATGAAGAGCGGCAGCACGCGCGTCATCCGGTGCAGGTCGTTGTCGTAGCGGCCGTAGACGTTCGAGAAGCGGAACGCGAGATAGCTGAGCCCGTAGCAGCGCGCATACGCGTAGATGAAGGCCTCGCTCGCGATCTTCGAGGCCGAGTACGGGCTCTCCGTGAACGCGAAGTCCGCGGTCGCCTCGGCGTAGCCCTCGAAGCGGTGGACGTCGCCGTAGACCTCGCGCGTCGAGGAGAAGACGATCGGGACCCGGCCTTGGCGGCAGAACTCGAGCACGTTGAAGGTCATCATCAGGTTCTCGAGCGCCCGGTGGGGCTCTGCCACGAGCTGGTGCACCTTCGCGTGCGCCGCGAGGTGGACGACGAGATCGGTGTCCGGATACTCCACGCCGCCGATCCCGCCCGGGAAGGCCGGATAGTGACCGGAGAGATCCTGGAGCAGATAGCGGAACTCGTCTCCCTCGAGCCACATGTTCTGGCGCTTGTCGATCCCGAAGACGTCGTGACCGTCAGCCTGGAGGCGAAGCGCGAGGTTCGTCCCGATCTGCCCGGACGAGCCTGTGATCAGGACCTTCACGCGGCGACCGCCGTGCGCTCCACGCCGCGGAGCGTCGTCGAGCTGGAGGCTTCGATCAAGACGTCGACGAGCTCGCCCGGCGTCGCGACGCCTGCGAAGTTGACAGTCGTGTTGCGACGCGTCCGCCCGCGCAGGACGCTCGCATCGGTGCGACTCGCGCCCTCGACGAGCACCTCCTCGACGCGGCCGATGCGCTCCGCGTTCCGTTCGGCGGCGATTCGCTGGACGACGTCGACGAGTCGCTCCAGGCGCTCGTGCTTGACTTCGTCCTCGACCTGGTCGGCCATCGAGGCGGCCTCGGTGCCCCGGCGCGGCGAGTAGATGAACGTGTAGGCGCTGTCGAAGCGGACTTCTTCGACGAGCGCGAGCGTCTGCAGGAAATCGGTCTCGGTCTCCCCCGGGAAGCCGACGATCACATCGGTGCCGAGCGCGAGATCCGGGATCGTCTCTCGCAGCATGGCTGCGAGACGGAGGTAGCGATCGGCGTCGTAGGTGCGCCGCATCGACTTCAGGATCCGCGACGAACCCGACTGGAGCGGCAGGTGGATGTGCTCGCAGACCGCGGCGCACTCGGCCATCGCGGCGATCACGGGCTCGCGAAAATCCTTTGGGTGCGGACTCGTGAAGCGGATCCGCTCGAGTCCCTCGACCGAGTCGCAGGCGCGCAGGAGCTCGCCGAACTCCGTCTCGAGATCGGGCAGCAGGTCGCGACCCCAGGAGTTGACGTTCTGGCCGAGCAGCGTGATCTCGCGGACGCCGTCGGCGGCAAGACGCGTCACCTCGGCGAGGATCTCGCCCGGGCGGCGGCTCTGCTCGCGACCCCGCACGGCCGGGACGATGCAGTAGGCGCACTTCGAGTTGCAGCCCATCGAGACCTGGACCCAGGCACTGAAGCGGCGCTCGCGGTGCATCGGGAGGTCTCCTGCGAAGTGCTCGTGACTACCGAAACGGCCGCGTGGAGCGTCGCCCCCCGCTCCGATCCACTCTCCGAGGTGCGGGATCGAGCCCGGGCCGAAGGCCACGTCGACATCCGGAAACAACGTGAAGAGTCGCTCCTGCTGCGCCTCGGCGTAGCAGCCGCCGACGGCGATCACCTTCTCGGGATCCGCGCGCTTCAGCGCGGCGGCCTGCGCAAGGTGCGCCGCGAACTTCTGATCGGGCTTCTCGCGGATCGTGCAGGTGTTGAAGACGAGCACGTCGGCGGCGGCTTGAGACGGCGCCTCGCCGAGCCCGAGCGACTCGAGCATCCCCTTGATCCGCTCCGAGTCGTGGGCGTTCATCTGGCAGCCGAACGTGGTGACGAAATAGCGCTTCATTGCGGCGTCAGTCTAGCCCCGCTCCTATGAGTAACAGACTGTTACTTGGGCTTCCCGTGCGAGGCAGCGACGCGCAACGCCCGGTGCTCGGCGACCGGAGACGGGCGGAGCGGGATTCATTCCCGCGCAGCCCAGCGGCCGCGAGGAAGGAGGGGCTCGTGGGGGAACCTGGGGTTCCCCCATGTCTACTTCGCTACCTCGATCGCGCGGCTCTCGCGGATCACAATCACCTTCACCTGGCCGGGGTACTCGAGCTGATCCTCGATCTCTCGGGCGATCTCGTGCGAGAGCAGGATCGCCGCGTCGTCGTCGACCTCGGTCGGCTCGACCATGACCCGGATCTCCCGGCCGG
>JBPCJB010000108.1:0-26996 GCA_051005735.1 Gaiellaceae bacterium
GTCGACACGCTCAGCCTCGATCCAGGGAACGCAACCGCGTTCGTCGCGCACGTCGCGCTGCTGGCCGCGAACCGATTCGGGATCGAGAACCTCGCCAACCTCGGCAGGATCCCGCCCGAGGGCGCGACCGCGTTCGTCGGCGTGATCCCGTGGGGGAGGGCTCCGGCGGCCCGGCGCGGGTGGTTGCGACCTGGTGAGCTCGAACGGGTCGCGTTCAACGACCAGTGGCTCTTGACGCTCGCCGATAGCATCAGCGGGTTGAGGCGCGACCGCGTCGGGCCGCCGAGCGTACGCCGGTCCCACAAGTCGTGCCGGCGGAGCGCCGATTTCGCTCGAGGAGGTCGCGTGCTCAAGGGAGGCTGGCTGTCCCCGAGACCTGCCCCCCAGATCGTTGTCTTTCGCGTTTCGTGAGGAGACGATGCTGAGGAAGGCTTATCCAAGCCGTTTCCGCACACGCTCGCGGAACACGGAATCAGCGACGCCCTCCTTGACAGGGAGGGACTCTGTCGTCTGAGAAAACCATTGATTTGCAGGTTCTTTCCCGGCGGCGAGCGGCTCGAACGGTCGGCCGCTTCGTGGAAGAGAAGTGCTTGGCGGCATCAAGTCTGACCACGAAACTAGCTGATTTGCAGGTATTTCAAGCCCTCTGACGGACTCGAACCGTCGACCCCCTCCTTACCATTCAGGTTCCGGAGAGGGAAGCGCGGGTACGTCCGGGTCTCGGCGGTCACGGAAGAGCCGCAAACCAAACGGATCTGACGGACAGACGTGACCCGCACGTGGACGCGCGTGGACCGGCTGGTGTTCGCACCACGTTCGCACGGGACAGCAGTTCCACCAGCGTCATCGCGCCGTCACCAAGCATTCAAAGGCGGTAGACACGCGTGAACGCGGTTCTCCGAGAAGGACGTGGTCTGGTCCCTCCCCCTGCTTGATAACGATGACCAGACAGACCGCTTCTCGCCGTAGGGGGCGACGAACGAGGTGGGCAGACACTCGCGGATGGTGTTTCCGAACGCGCACGCGTCGAACACTCGCTGAGCCAGCCGCGCACGTCGGTTACAAGGTCGAGCGGTAAGTAGTAGTCGTGCTCGGCCGACGTCGATCACGTGCGGATCACGAGTTCTCAGCCTTTGCGGCGCGGTGCGGCGCGGACATGGGGGCGTTCGCCGTGTCTGCCGAGCAGGCTGAGGATCTCAAGAGGTTCGTCGCCGGCGGCCCCGAACCAGTGCGGGAGTCCGGTGTCGAAGTCAGCTGCATGGCTGCCCTGGCAAGGAATGTTCCTGATCATCGGCTCGCTCGCGTTGCTGCTCGCTGTCGCAGTGGTCCGATGGGTGGCGAGCTCGACGAACGCTTCCAGCTCAGCTTCGTCGACATGGCAGCCGTCTTCGAAGCGTCACCCAACTAGAACCGGTGGGATCAGCACTCGCATGTGATCGTGAGCCGCGACTTCCTGCGGCAGGAGCACGTTCTGGAGGCGTTCCGGGAGGCTGAGCTCGAGTGGGACCTCGCGATCTTGGACGAGGCGCACGGCTACTCCGCCTACGTCGACGGCAAGGGGCGGATCAACAAGAAGAGTCAACGCTATGTTGCGGCAGTGGCCGTGAGGGAGCAGACGCATCGGCTGATCCTGATGACAGCGACTTCCCACCGCGGCAGCGACAAGGGCTTCTGGGCACTCCTGCGGTTGCTCGACCCGCCGGTCTTTGGCGACCGCTGCCCCAGAGTCGTGCGCGTACCGAAGCACCTGTTCGCCGCGTCTCCAAAGAGGTGATGTGCGACATGAAGGGCGAGCCGGTCTTCAAGCCACGCCACGCGCACACCCTCGACTTCCAGCTGTCGACCGGCGAGCGCGAGCTCTACGACGCCGTCACGGAGTTCGTCTCGATGAAGCTCGCCGAGATTCGCATTCACTCGGCAAACCGCAGCGGTGCCGGCTTCGCCTTGACGACCATGCAGCGCCGGCTGGCGTCGAGCACGCGAGCGATCCGGCGAACGCTCGAGCGTCGGCTCGAGCGGATCGACCGCGAGGTGCTCGGCGAAGACGAACTCGAGGATCTCGATGAGGCCGCGCGCTGGGAGCGCGAGGAGAAGGCGCTTTCCGAATGGCTGCCGGCGACCGTAGCCGAGCTCGAGGCCGAGCGCGAGCCGCTCGAGCCGCTGCTTCCGCTGGCGCAACGGCTTGATGAATCGAAGACGGAGCGCAAACTCGTCGAGCTGCTTGACGTCGTGAAGACACAAGGGCTCCGCGAGGATCGCCGCAAGCAGCTCGTCATCTTCACCGAGCACAAAGATACGCTCGACTACCTGGTCGAGCAGCTCAGGCCGGAATTCGACGGCTCAGTGATCCACGGTGGCCTGAAGCTGGCCGAGCGGATCGAGCAGGAGCGATTCTTCCGTGAGCGCGCCCAGATCCTTGTCGCCACCGAAGCCGCCGGTGAGGGGATCAACCTGCAGTTTTGCCACCTGATGGTCAACTACGACATCCCGTGGTCGCCCCATCGGCTCGAGCAGCGGATGGGCCGGATTCATCGCATCGGCCAGGAACGAGAGGTGCACGTCTTCAACCTGGTTGCCGGCGAGACGCGCGAGGGTTACGTGCTCAAGGCGTTGCTCGACAAGCTCGAGCGGATCGGGGTGACACTTGGCGATCGTGTCTTCGACGTGAGCGGTGGGATGTACGCCGAGTACAACCTGCGGGAACTTCTCGAGAGCGTTCTCGCAGGCGAGGTGAGCAAGGAAAAGGCCGCGCAGACAATCGCTGCGAAGGAAGATGATCCGACGGCGATAGCGCGCGCGGGGGCGGCTCGCGTGCGCGAGCATCGAATGCCGCCAAGCTAATTCGGAGGAGACGTCGATCTACGAGGCGTCCGAGCGCTACCTCGCCGAGGGCACGCCGCTGCTCGTGCTCGCCGGGAAGGAGTACGGCTCCGGCTCCTCGCGCGACTGGGCCGCGAAGGGACCGAAGCTCCTCGGCATCCGCGCGGTGATCGCCGAGAGCTACGAGCGGATCCACCGCTCGAACCTGCTGATGATGGGGATCCTGCCGCTCCAGTTCCGGGACGGCGAGACCCCGGAGACCCTCGGGCTGAGCGGCCGCGAAGCCTTTTCGATCGAGGGCGTCGAGAACGGCGAGGCCCGCGAGGTGACGGTGCGCGCCGACGAGACCACGTTCACTGCCCGTGTCCGGCTCGACACCCCGCGTGAGCGCGACTACCTCCGCCACGGCGGGATCCTCCCGTACGTACTCCGGCGCCTGCTCGCCGCCTGAGTGGTCGGTCTCCCGAGGTCCTCGACCCTGTCCGGAATCGACAGGTCTTCACCCGTCCAGAATCGACATGGCCTCTTGAGCCACGTCTGGGGACTGTCCCCGGACGTGTCCGCTTCGGCCACGTCGAATCAGTAAAGAATCGCAACAATGTCTCCCCAGGAGTCTCCGCTGTCTGCGATCGCGGCCGGGTCGCCGGGCTCCGGCAAGACGGACGACTGGGGCTGCACGCACCGGGCGTCTCGAGCCGGCGCTGTTCGCGATCGGGATCGGGCGGTCGGACGGCGGTGACTCTCGCCTCCCAACCGTGTCGCCGAGAACCTCACGCAGCCCTCGGCTAAGGTCGCACCGCATGGTCTCCTTCGGCGAGCTCGGGGCTGCCGTCGTCGGCACCGGCTTCATCGGCGCCGTCCACGTCGATGCGCTCAGGCGGCTCGGGATCGAGGTGAGCGGTGTCGTCGGGTCGAGCCGCGAGCGGGCGGAAAGGCTCGCAACAAGCGCTCGGCTCCGAGCCTATGCGAGCTTCGACGAGCTGCTCGCCGACAAGGCCGTCGACGTGGTGCATCTGGCACTCCGAACGAGCTGCACCACCCGCAGGCGAAGCAGGCGCTCGCCGCCGGCAAGCACGTCGTCTGCGAGAAGCCGCTCGCGACGCGCCTCGAGCACTCGGCGGAGCTGCTCGAGCTCGCCGAGTCGAGTGGGCTCGTGCACGCGGTCGACTTCAACCTCCGCTTCTACCCGCAGTGCCACCAGGCCCGCGCGCTCGTTCGCGCGGCGACGTGGGGGAGACGTGGAACGTGCACGGCGGCTACCTGCAGGACTGGCTCCTGCGGCCCTCCGACTGGAACTGGCGGCTCGACCCGGCGCTCGGCGGCGAGCTGCGCGCCGTCGCCGACATCGGCTCGCACTGGCTCGATCTCGTCCAGTTCGTGACGGGTCTCGAGATCGTCGAGGTGCACGCGGACCTCGCGACGACGATTCCTGTGCGGCAGCGGCCGACCGGGTCGGTCGGGACGTTCGTCCGGTCGGCCGTGGGCGCGGGCGACAACGATGTGCCGGTCGTGAGCGACGACCTCGCGAACGTCCTTCTTCGCTTCCGCGGCGGCGCCCGAGGCTCGGTCGTGATCTCGCAAGTCAGCGCGGGCAGGAAGAACTCGCTGCGGTACGAGATCGACGGCTCCGAAGGCGCCGTCGCGTGGGACTCCGAGCGACCGGAGGAGCTCTGGCTCGGGCGCCGCGACGAGGCGAACGCAGTCCTGCTCCGGAATCCCGCTCTCCTGGAGTCCAGCGCCGCTGCGCGGACGACGTTCCCGGCCGGACACGCCGAAGGCTTCGCCGAGACGCTGTGTGAGCTCTTCCGCGCCGTCTACACGAGCATCGCGGCCGGCGGCCCGCCGGGCGAGCCCGACTACCCGACCTTTCGCGACGGTCACGCGGCGAACGTGCTCGGCGAGGCGATCGCGCGCAGCTCCCGCGAGGGACGCTGGGTGCCGGTGTCCGCGGGAAGCTCGGCCTGCTCACCGCCGCGTTTCCCGACCTGACGCTCGAGGAGGTCGCTGCGTGGGCGGGCTCGGAGCGCTTCGAGACGCTCGAGATCGCCTGCTGGCCCGCCGCCGGTCGCGACGGGCGCCGCTACGGCGGCGTCACCCACCTTGACGTCGACGCGTTCGACCCCGACGAGGTGCGCGCCATGCTCGAGCGGCACCGGCTCTCGATCTCCGCGCTCGCCTACTACCCGAACAACCTGCACCGAGACGACGCGCACCGCGAGGCGGTGAACGGCCACCTGCGGAAGGTGATCGACGCGGCGCAGCGACTCGGCGTCGAGGTCGTCGGCACGTTCGTCGGCAACGACCGGCACCGCCCTTTGCCCGAGAACCTCGACCGCTTCCGCAAGATCTGGCCGTCCATCGTCGCCCACGCGTCCGAGCGCGGCGTCAGGATCGCGATCGAGAACTGCCCGATGATCTTCTCCTGGGACGAGTGGCCCGGCGGCGGCAACCTCGCCTCGTCGCCGGCCGTCTGGGACGAGCTCTTCGCGGCGGTGCCGGACGAGAGCTTCGGCCTCAACCTCGATCCTTCGCACCTCGTCTGGCTGATGATCGACGAGGTGCAGGTCGTCCGCGACTACGGCGAGCGGATCTTTCACGTCCACGCCAAGGACCTGGAGATCGACCGCCGCGGCCTGCAGCGGCACGGCGTCCTCTCGCTCGGGATGGGATGGCAGGTACCGCGCCTGCCGGGTTTCGGCGAGGTGCGCTGGGATCGCTTCCTCGCGGCGCTCTACGCGGCCGGATACGACCACGCGATCTCGATCGAGCACGAGGACCGGATGTTCGAGGGCTCGGAGGAACTCGTCAAGCGCGGCTTCCTGATCGCGCGCGACGCGCTGCGACCCTACGTCAGGTGACGAGCGCTATCGAGCGGGGCCGACGAGCGTCGCGCCGACATCGTGCAGGATCGGCTGCCCGGTGATCGCGCCGATCATCTCGGCCGTACGCCGCGCGGCCGCCGCCGGGCTCAGTCTCCCGGTCAGGACCGCCTCGAGCATCGCCTGGAGCTGCACCGACACGCGCGGGTAGAGCGGGGTCGCCGGCCTGTTGACGGCGCGGTCGAGCATTGCGGCTGTCTCCGCGACGAACGGCAGATGGGGCGCCGCGAGCGCGACCGCCGAGCGCCGCGACGGAATCCGGCCGGTCGCCCGCGAGACCCGCGCGAGCGGCCCTGCCGCAACGGAGCTCTTCAGCACCCGCATCGCGAGCTGCGGGTTCGCCGCCTGGCGGAAGATGCCGTAGATCATCGCGCCGATCACGCTCGCCTGCGCCCCTTGCGGGCCGGCGGGGATCGGGATGAAGCCGACGTGCTCGCCGAGCTCCTCCAGCGGCACGCCGAGCGCCTCGGCGAGCGGCCGGGCCTCGTAGCTGCCTCCGAAGCTCATGACCGCATGCCCATCGGCAAGGAGCCGGACCGGGCGGTCCCATTCGTAGCTGACGACCTCGGCGGACATGACACCGTCGTCGATCAGGCTGCGCAGGAAGCGCAGCGTCTGTGCCGTCGCCCTCGAGTCGAGCGCGATCCCGTCCGGGCCGAGCACGTGCGCGCCGTTCGAGGCGAGCAGGCCGATCAGGCAGTAGGCCGTCGTCTCGCCGCCCTTGGAGCCTCCCGGCAGGACGATCGGCTGCGGGCCGCCTCGCGTGCCTGCGAGCGCCCGCGCGACGGTGCGCAGGTCGGACCAGGTGATGGGCGGGTCGAGCCCCAGCGCCTCGAGCTCGCGACGCCGGTACCAGAGGCCCGCCGCCGACGCGAATGTCGCCACACCGAACGTCCGCCCGCCGTACTGGTTGACCGAGACGAGCGGCTCGAGGAAGTCGATCGCGTGCTCGCTGCGCACCCAATCCTCGTCGAGCTCTTCGAGCGGGTACAAAAAACCGGCTGCCGCGAACTCGCGGGCCCAGACCGAGTCGAAGACGGCCAAATCGGGCGCCTGACCCTCGGCGACGGCGTGGGTGAGCGTCTGGTGGAGCGACGAGCGTGGGACGGTGACGATGTTGACCGGCGTCTCCGGCGACGTGTCGCGGATCACCTGCTCCCAGGGACCTTCGGTCAGGACGACCCGCAGCTCGGCCTGGTCGGGCCGGCGCCGGAGCCAGTGCGGGTTGACGAAGGTGCCGAGACGCCGCTGGCGCAGGATCACGCCCTCGTCGGCGAGCTCGGTGAGCGCGCGGCTGACGGGGGTGCGGCTGATCCGGTAGCGGGCGCACAGCTCGTGCTCGGTCGGGAGGCGCTCGCCCTGTCCGTAGTGGCCGCCGAGGATCTCCTCGAGCAGCAGGGTCTTCAACTGGATGTAGAGAGGGATCGGCTGGTCGGGATCAATCCCCACGGGGGCCTCGCTCGAAAAGGGGACTCTACTCATGGCGTCAGGAGACGAGCTCGCGGGCCCGTTGCAGCACCGAGGGGACGTGGTCGAGCGGCAGGTGCTCGACGATCAGCGGCAGGTCGGGTCGCCGGTCGCGCAGGAACTCGAGGTACGGGGTCTGCGGGAAGACACCCGTGCCGAACTCGATCGTCTCCGTCGCGTCCGGGCCAACGTCCTTCAGGTGCGCCAGCACGAAACGATGCTCGTAGCGCGCGACAAACCGCCTCGTCAACCGCTCCTGCGCGCCCAGGAGGTGGGGCGAGACGTAGTTGTACGGGTCGAGCACGACCTGCAGGTGCTCCGAGGGGAACCGCTCGAGGAGCGTCTCGAGCCGCAGGGAGGAGCTGAGTACGTTCTTCACGTGCGCTTCGATCGCGAGAATCGAGCCGTTGCTCTCGGCGACCACGAGCAGCTCCTCGACCGCGTCGCACAGGAGCTCCCACGCGGCCTCGCCGCGATTCTCCGGCGAGTGCGCCCAGTCGCTCGCGGGGTTGCGGGTGCCTGTCTCGGTCGCGACGACGGACGTGCCGAACCGGGGGGCTAGCTCGAGGCACAGCGCGATGTGATCGATATTCCGCCGCCGCGCAGCCGGATCGGGCGCGGTGAGATTGCGATAGCCCGCGAGCGCCGCGATCGCGATCCCGTTCTCCTCGAGCAGGTTCCTGAACGGCTCGATCAGCTCGGGCTGCTCGAGGCATTCGGCAAGGAGCTCGGAGCCGAGCTGAACCGCCGAGAGGCCGTAGAGCTTGCACGTCTCCGCAAGCGTGTCCCACGCGCCGCGGCCGAAATCGTAGGTGAACATCCCGAATTGCGGCCAGCCGGGGTCCCCGCCGAGCTCGGGGAAGACCGTTCGCGCGAAGCTGAGATCGCGACCGACGAGCTCGGGCGCGCTCGGAGGCGTCTCGAGCACGAGCCACCCTTCGTACCCGATCTCTCGCAGCGCCGTGGCGCTCTCGGCGAAGTCGACGAGCCCGAGCCCCGGCCGGCAGCGGCCCGGCCGTGTGCCCGCATCCTTCAGATGCACGCGGCGGATGAGCCGGCCGAGTGTCCGGATCTCGGTCGCGCTGTCGAGGCCGAACCGGACGGCGTTCGCGAGGTCGAAGTAGCAACCGAACGCGGACGAGCCGACGTGTTCGGCCAGGTGCTGCACACGTTCCGCCGGCAGCGTCCCCTCGTAGCAGAGCGTGACGCCGCGCTCGCCGGCGAGCGTGCAGAGCGGCCGGAAGGCGGCCGCTGCGCGATCGAGATCGGCGTCGTCGACGATCTCTCCCCGGGCGAAGAACGGCACGAGCACGACGTCCGCGCCCAGCTCGGCCGCCCAGTCGAGAGCGCGGCGGACATCGTCGCTCGCGCGCTCCGCCACGGCGGAATCGGCGTTCGCAAGGCCGCCGCGGGTGCTGTGTGCGCCGAGTACGAGGGACGGGACGGCGAGCGAGCTCGAGACCTTGGCACGCACGAGTCTCTCGAGCCGCTCTCCCGACTCGAGCTCTCCGTCTGCGAGCACGACCTCGATGCCGGCGAAGCCGAGCCGCTTCGCCCGCGCGAACGTCCGCTCGTCGCCCTCGACGAGGATGACGTCGTCCAGGACCGCGGGCCGCAGGCGGCCGCCCTCAGGCATCGGCGCTCAGCTCGGGCTTGCGCCCCGCGTAGACCGCGGCGTCGCCGTGCGTCATCGCGTAGATCGACCGCGCGCCCTGCGCGACGGCCACCGCCTCCCGGCAGGCAAGCGTGAAGCAGCGCCGGTTGCTCGCCGCGGTGTTGCCGCCGATGTGCGGCGTCGGCAGCACGTTGAGGTCGGTCCGGAAGCGGGCGTCCGTCGGTGGCGGCTCCGGCTCGAAGACGTCGACGGCCGCGCGAAGCTCGCCGGCCTGCGTCCGCCGCCACAGCGCCTCCTGCTCGACGACGGCCATCCTCGAGGCGAGCACGAAGAGCGACCCGGCCGGAAGCGCGTCGAGGACTCCGGCGTCGACGACACCGTGCGTCGCCGGAGTCACCGGGATCCCGACGACGAAGATCTCGCTGCCGGCGGCGAGATCGCGGAGCGACCGTGCACGGCGCACACCCGCGCCGGCGAGCGCGTCGTCCGGAACGTACGGATCGTGCGTCGACACCGCGCAACCGAACGGCTCGAGCAGCTCGGCGAGGCGCCGGCAGATCGCGCCGAAGCCTGCGAGACCGACCCGCCGGCCCGCAAGCTCGCCGGCAACGAATCCGCGCTCGTCCTCCCAGCCGTTCCACCACCCGCCGCGCCGGACGGCCGCGACCCGTTCTGGGATGTCGCGCAGGAGGCACAGGATCGCAGCGAGCGCGAACTCGGCGACGAGCGGCGAGACGCTGCGCGCGGTGTCGAGCACGGCGATTCCGCGGCCCTCCGTCTCCGCGAGCCCCGCCCCCAGCCACTCCTCGAAACGGTGCGCGAACGTTCCCGAGATCACGCGCAGCGACGACGCCCTTTCCCAGCAGCCGGGGGAGATCGTCTCGACTCCGAACGTCCCCCACGGGGCGAAGACGACCGCGGTCGCCTCCCCGGCGGTCTGCTCGAACGCCTCGAGCCTGAGCGCCTGCGGGACGGCGGCGAGATCGAGGAAACGGACGTCGCCCGCGGCCTGCAGCAGCTCGACCGCCTCCGGCGTGACGAGCCGTGCGCGGGTCGCAGCATCGGTGACGACGGCCGTCAGCACGCGATCTCCTTGAGCCCGACGGGGCGGCCGTCCTCGTCGGCGGACTTGCAGGCGGCGAGCGTCATCTGCAGCGTCAGCAGGTTGTGCCGCGCAGAGTTGAACGGCTCGCGATCCTCGGCGATCGCCGACACGAGCTCGCCCAGGGTCCCCGCGAAGCCGTCCGGGAACCACTCGCCCGCGAGCGCATAGCGCGACGAGACACCGTCGCGCTCGAGCTCCACGAAGTCCGTGCCCCTGCGCACGCTGCCGCGGATCGTCCCTTCCGCGCCGTGGATCCAGAACGGATTCCCGGGTCGCTGCGTCACGGCCGAGCCGACGCAGCGGATGCTCGCGCTCGAGCCGTCGTCGTAGTCGAACGTGACCCACGCGCCCCAGCGGCCCTTGCTCTCCGGCGGCTGATTGGGTGTCCGGTAGTCGACCGCGCGCACCGCACTGACCGTCTTGCCGGCGAGCCAGCAGCGCGTGATGTCGATCCAGTGCACCGAGAAGTCGTAGATCGCGAAGTGTGGGATCTCGTCGAAGACGGTGCCGACGATCCAGCCGAAGTCGTGGTCGTAGAGATGGGTGACGGCCACCACCTCGCCGATCGCGCCCTGCTCGACGAGCAGTGTCGCGACCCGCCACGGCGGCGACCAGCGTCCGTTCTGGTTGACGGCGACCTTGACTCCCCGTAGCTCGGCGTACTCGACCACCTCCCGCGCCGCACCTGCGTCGGGCGCCAGCGGCTTCTGGGCGAGGACGTGCTTGCCGGCGTCGATCGCGCGCCGCATCAGCTCGAGGCGTTCCGCCGGGTGCGTCGCGATGTCGACGATCGCGACTCCGGGATGCGCGAGCAGCTCGTCGAGGCTCTCGAACACGCGCGAGACGATTGGGAACTGCTCCTGAAGCCCGCGCGTTGCCTCCGCGTCGGAGTCGTAGACGCCGACCACGTCGACGCCGTAGGACGTGTACGCCGGCAGGTGCGCGAGCTTGACGATCCCGCCGCACCCGATGATCGCGACTCCCGGCCGGTAGCTCTCGGGAAACGAGGGCGCGAAGCTCGTTGCGGGCGAATTGCTATTGCCAAGTATCAAAACCGTGGCAACCGTATAGCACCTGGGAGATTCCGACCCTCAAGAGTCAGGTTGTGCCGGCACCGACGCCGCCGACCACGCCGCCGCTCGGTAGGCGCTGGGAGTCAGGCCGGTCAGCTTCTTGAAGCGGGTCGCGAAGTAGAACTGGCTGCGGAAGCCGACGTGACGGGAGACGGCGTTCACGGGGAGCGACGTCAGCTCGAGGAGTTGCTTCGCCCGCTCCACGCGCTGCTGCTCGACGAAGCGGCGTGGGGCGAGGCCCGTCTCCTGCGTGAAGAGGTGCGCGAAGCGAGAGACGGACAGGTGCGCCGCCTCCGCGAACTCGTCGAGCGACACAGGCTCCCCGACGCGGTGGGACAGGTAATCGATTGCCGCGACCACTCTTGGATCGAGCGACCGCCGAGCCGGATTCTGCAGATCCCACCAGAGCAGCGCTCCCTCGAGAGCGTTGAACGCGAGCCGGTCGGCGCGCGGCAAGCCCGATCCGAAGACGCGGTTCGCTTCGAGCAGAAGCGTCTCGACGCGGGCGCGGAGTGCAGGCTCAGAGGCTGCCAGGCACAGCACCCCCGGGGAGAGCTCGGGCCAGCGCAGCAGCTCGAGCCAGTGCGGAGGGGGCTCGAAATGGGCCCAGACGAGCTCCCAGGAACCGGCGGAGCCGTCGCTTGCGAAGTCCTGTGGCGCACCCGGTTGGTAGAGGACGCTCTCGCCGGGCCCGACGCGTCGCTCGCGATCGGGGAGGAAGATGACGGCGCGACCCGAGATCGTGTGGACGAGCAGCCAGTCCGTCGTACCCTCGGGGCGCCAGCAGTGGTCGCGCTCGCGGCGCTCGTGGCCCGTGAGAATGCGGTCGACGCGGGGTGTGGGAGATGGAGCGCGCACAGCAGAATCGTGAATGAACTCGGCCGATTCGTCCATTGCTCCGGCCGGGCGGTGCCGCCAGCATGGGTTCGTGGCGACCGTGCCTCCGCTCGCGGGATTGTGCTCGTACGCCGAGGCTACCTCTGCGGAATCGAGTGTCGAGTCCCTCGTCAGGCTCCTGCGCCGTTTCGCCCGGATCGAGCGCCGGACGCTGCTCGTCCTCGCAGCGCACCTGAACGCCGTACCCGAGTGGGAGGTGAAGTGCGCGCTTTCGCTTCATCTCTGGCAGGACGCCGAGCACTGCGCCTGGCAGCGCGAGCGGGTGGCGGAGCTGCGCAAGCCGCCGCACTACCTCGATCGGCCCGACGATGCGGCGCTCGAGGCGTTCTTCGAGGAGCTCATCCGCTCGCGCTCCACGGTCGAGCTCCTCACGGGGGTGTACCGGGTCCTGAAGCCGAGCGTGCTCGAGGCGATCGAGGCGCACCGCGCCCGTGGAAACCCCCTCGCCGACCAGCCGACGTTCCGGCTGCTCCGGTTTGTGGCGCTCGAAGAGCGCGAGCAGGTCGATTGGGGCGGCCACGCGATCGCGGCGCTCGGTGGCGCCGACGAGGACTGGGAGAGGCATCTGTCCGGCTATCTCCGGGCTGCGGGAGGCGCCTCGGGGGACGGCGACCGCGCCGATCGGATCGCCGCACCTCGAGCAGCCGAGCCGCTCGAGCTCGTTCGCGTGCCCCGCCGCGACGAGCGCTTCACGCGCCTCTGGGATTCGCGCGGCCATCTGCCCGGCTTCGATGCGCCGCGGGACGAGGTGAACTGGCGGATGCTGTATGTCCGGCTGACGGAGATGCACGCGGCAGAGCTGATCGCGCTGACGCTCTACGAGTGGCCCGAGGCGAGCTTCGAGGTGCATCGCGATCTCGCCCGTCATCTCTGGGACGAGACGCGCCATTCGATGTTCGGGGAGGTCGCCTTCGAGACGCGTGGAGTCGACTGGCACACGGTCCCGCACGAGCTGAGCTTCGCCTCCTTCCCGAATACACAGCTCGAGCCGCGGGAACGGTACGCCCTCCTCTACGGCGCCGAGCATGCAGCGATGGGAAAGCGCGGCAAGACAAGCGCCACCCGTGCCGGGAAGCCCGAGCAGCACGCTGCCGCGCGGGCGTCGGGAGATCCGCTGTCCACCCTCTTCCACGACCATGACTGGGCCGACGAGGTGCTGCACGTCCACATCGGCCGCCGTCTCCTGGCAGACGCCTACGAGAGCACCGATGCACGGGATGAGGCGGCGACCCGCGCCTGGGAGCGCTACCAGCGGATCGTCGAGGAAGACCTGGCCCTCGAGCGGTCTGAGTGGTGGGACGAGTTCTACGCGGGCATTTCGGCGGCTCGTAAAGCGCCGAAGCCTCGAAGCCCGGCTCTTGACACTCACCGACGCGAATTGTTATAGACCAGTGACAAAACAGTGGCAACTAGGTAGCAATTAGCGAGATCGCGCAATCAGGTCGGGGAGGGCGGGTCGGGAGGCATGAGCTACACGGAGCTCGGATCCAACGTCCGCGAGAGATCGGTCGGAGACGACGCGGAGCTGACGCGTAAGGCGCTCGAGGTGCTCGAGGCCAACTGGCTCGGACACGCGACTCGTCCGTCGCCGCGGCTCTATCCGCATCAGTGGAGCTGGGACTCGGCCTGCATCGCGATCGGCTACGCGTCCGTGGACGAGGAGCGCGCCCGGACCGAGTTGCGCTCTCTGTTCGCCGCGCAGTGGTCGAACGGGTTGCTGCCTCACATCGTCTTCAGCGGCGGCGGCAGCTACTTTCCCGGCCCCGACTTCTGGCAGACAGAGCGCTCGACCCATGCACCGGACGGGTCCGCGACATCGGGCATCGTCCAGCCTCCCATTCACGCGTCCGCAGTCTGGCGGGTCTACCAGCACGCGCACGACCGGGCGAGCGCCACCGCGTTTCTCGAGGAGCTGCTGCCGAAGCTCGCCGCCTGGCACGAGTACCTCTACCGCGAGCGCACCCGCGACGGCCTCGGACTGGCGGAGATCTGGCACCCGTGGGAATCCGGCATGGACAACTCGCCGCTCTGGGACGAGGCCCTCGCGCGCATCGAGCTGACACCGGAGCAGGTTCCGGCCTACGAGCGCGTCGACGTGCGGCTCGCCGACGCGGCCGAGCGGCCGACCGACGGCGAGTACGACCGCTACGCCTATCTCGTCCAGTGCTTCCGCGAGCTGGAGTACGAGCCGGCGGCGATCCGGGAGACGTGCCCGTTCGCGATCCGGCCGGTGCTCTTCAACTCCCTGCTCGTGCAGTCCGGGCGCGATCTTGCGCACATCGCCCGCGAGCTCGGCGCCGACCCGCGGCCGTTCGAGGATCGTGCCGAGCAGACCGCGGTCGCGGTCGAGGCGTGCCTGTGGGACGAGGAGCAGGGCCTCTACGCCGACTGGGACGTGCACGCGGACGGCTTCGTTCCCAGCCGCAGCCCGCTCGGCTTCGCGCCGCTCTACGCGAGTGTTCCGGGCCCGGAGCGGGCCGAGCGCGCGTTGGAGAGCCTCGCGGCCTCGCTCGTGCAGATCGAGGGGTTCGGCCCTGCGGCGCCCAGTCTGTCACCGGCCGATCCACGCTTCGACCCGAATCTCTACTGGCGCGGGCCCGTGTGGCCGATCGTGCAGTGGGTCCTGAGCCAGGGGCTTGCCCGCTACGGCAAGCGTCTCTTGTCGCTGGAGTTGCGAAGGAGCATGATCGAGCTGTGTCGCACCAGCGGTTTCTGTGAGCACTACAGCCCGACGACCGGCCGGGGTCACGGTGGCGAGCAATTCGCCTGGACGGCCGCGCTCGTCCTGGATCTCCTGCGCGAGGAGCGCGGCGAGGAAGGAGAGGCCCGATGACGGCAGCGAGGGATCGGCCGCAGAAGCGGCCGGTGCCTGATCCGGCGAGCCCGCACAGCGGTGCGGCGCGCGAATACCGAGAGGAGGAGTTGGGATGAGCACGGATAGCTTGTTGGACGGCTCGTACTGGGAGGCGTCGCTCGACCGGCGCACGCTGCTTGCGCGCGCGGCGGTGGCGGGCGGGGCGCTGGCCGCCGGCGGTCTGCTGACCGGAACGGCGTTCGGCGCCGCCGGGGACGTCACGTTCTTCTCGACGCAACTGAACACGGTCTCGGAGTCGGAGGCCTTTCGGCGGACGCTGCTCCAGGGCTTCGACGGCAAGGTCGACGCGATCTTCGCCGCCTCCGAGTCCGCCTTCGTGACGAGGGTGCTCGCCGAGTCGAGGGCCGGCAGGGGCTCGGTGGACGTGCTCGGGGCGCTCCACGGCACGTTTTCGACCTTCGAGGACAAGAACCAGCTCGTCGACCTGTCCGATGTCGCCAAGGACTTCACCACGGGCAAGAAGGCGATCCCGGCGAACCTGCTGAAGCTCGGCAAGCTCGGCACGTCGAGCCAGTTCTACATCCCGTGGATCCAGGCGACCTACGTGATGGCCGCGAACAAGAAGGCGATCCAGTACCTCCCGAAGGGCGCGAAGGCGACGACGCTCACCTACGGGCAGCTCCGCCAGTGGGCGAAGAACATCCAGGAGAAGACCGGGCAGGCGCGCGTCGGCTTCCCGGCGGGCCAGAACGGCTTGATCCACCGCTTCTTCCAGGGCTACCTCGTGCCCGGCTTCAGCGGCGGCGTCGTCTCGACCTTCAAGAGCGGCGGCGCCTCGCAGGGCTGGCAGTACATGCGCAGCCTCTGGCCCTACGTGCATCCGCAGGCGCAGGTGTACGAGTTCCTCCAGGATCCCCTGCTGAACGAGGAGATCCTGGTGGGCTGGGAGCATGTGGCCCGGCTCGGCAACGCCTTGAAGGCGCGTCCGGACGACTTCGTCGTCTTCCCGGCGCCGAAGGGCCCGAAGGGGCTCGCCTTCATGCCCGTGCTCGCGGGGCTCGCGATCCCGAAGTCCGCGCCGAACAAGGCGGGGGCCAAGGATCTGATCCGCCACCTGCTGAACATCGGTACGCAGGCGAAGACGCTCCAGGCAGTGGGCTTCTTCCCGGTCGTCGGTGGACGGCTCTCCCAGCAGGTGTCGGCCGGCCTCCGGCTCGAGGCGAACGCGGTGAAGCTGCAGCAGACCTCCGCGAGTGCCCTGCCCTCGCTGCTCCCGATCGGGCTCGGCGCCGAGGGCGGCAACTTCAACAAGATCTACCGCGACACTTTCACCCGGATCGTGCTCCGGAAGGAGGACGTCGGCAACGTGCTCAACGAGCAGGGAGCGGCGCTCCAGGCGCTGATGACGAAGACCGGCGCGCCCTGCTGGGCCCCCGACCCGCCGTCGCGCGGCGCCTGCCAGGTCCGCTGAGGATCGGGAAGGAGTAGGGAGAAAGCGAGATGGCGACGGTCGCCCAGCAGGGGTCGATCGGGCGCACGCGGAAGCGTTGGGAGGGCCTGCCGTACTGGCTGGTCCTCCCGACCGTCGCCTATCTCGCCCTCTTCTTCGCGTGGCCGATGGTCCAGGCGTTCCAGCTCGCCTTTCACCAGGAGGGCGTCTGGACGTTCGCGCCCTTCCGGACGATGCTGGACGACGTCGCCTTCGAGCAGGCATTCCGCTTCACCCTGCTCCTGATCGTGATCCTCGTGCCGGCGCAGTTCCTGCTCGCGCTCGGCATGGCGCTGCTCGTGAACGCGAAGCTCAAGGGCAGCAGCCTCTTTCTCTACTTCTTCCTGCTCCCGCTCGCGATCTCCGACCTCGCGGCCGGGATCGTCTGGTCGGCGATCTTCACCGAGCGGGGCTACTTGAACACGGTGCTCGAGAAGATCGGCGCGATCGACCAGGCGTTCATCTGGATCAACCCGAGCCGCGAGAGCCTGCTCCTGCTCGCCGTCGTCGTCGCCGAGATCTGGCGCTCGACGGCGCTGATGATGATCATCCTTGTCGCGGGCCTGCAGGGAATCCCACGCGATTACGGCGAGGCGGCGGAGGTCTTCGGCGCAAGTTTCCTGCAGCGAGTCCGGTACGTGACGCTGCCGATGCTGAAGCCCGCCGTGCAGGTGGCGCTCCTGCTGCGGATCATCCTCGCGTTCGAGGTGTTCTCGACGGTGATCGCGATCACGGGGCAGGGCTCGACCGTGCTCGCCGCGGAGGCCTGGCGTTGGCAGACGAGCTTCATGGACGAGAACGTCGCCGCTGCGTACGCCACGCTGATCCTCGTCCTCTCGCTCGTGTCCGCCGCACTCGTCCTGCGCGTGCTGCGGACCCCGCGGGAGCAGTTGCTGCGATGACGAGCGCGGTCAAATGGCTCCCTCGGGCGCTCCTCTACGCGGCGGCGATCCTGCTCTCGCTCTGGGTGCTCGTGCCCATCTACTTCATCACGCTTGCGGCCTTCTCGACCCAGGAGGACGTCTACACGTACCCGAAGAAGCTCCTGCCGACCGAGCTCTCGACCGACACCATGAGCTTCTTCCTCCACTCCGCCGGTGTGACCGACTCGCTCTGGCAGAGCGTCTGGGTGGCGGCCGTGACGCTCGTGATCTCGCTCGGGATCGGGATTCCGGCCGGTTACGCGATCGCCCGCTTCGCCTTCCGCGGGGCGGATGCTTTTCGCCTGACGATCGTCAGCACGCGCGCCTTCCCGATCGTGATCCTCTCGATCCCGCTGGCGGTGCTCTTCCTGCAGTGGGGGATCGACGACAGCATTCTCGGCGTCTCCCTCGCGCACACGGCGCTCGCGCTCCCGTTCGCCGTCCTCGTCACCTCGAGCGTCTTCGCCGGGATCTCGGTCGAGCTCGAGGAGGCGGCGCTGACCCTCGGCTGCAATCGCTTCAACGCAGTCCGACGCGTCGTCCTGCCGCTGGCGCTGCCCGGCCTCGCGGCGGCCGCGATCTTCGTCTTCATCATCTCCTGGAACGAGGTCTTCGCCGCCTCGATCCTGACGCTGCGCAACCCGACGCTGCCGGCGCAGGTGCTCTCGGTCCTGAACGAGGCGCCGCTGCCCTTCAAGTTCGCGGGCGGTTTCTTCATGCTTGCGCCGGCCTTCATCGTCATCTTCGTGATCCGCAAGTACGTTTTCAACATGTGGGGCCGAGTGGTGAGGTGAGCACGCATGGCTGAGGTCCGGTTCGAGTCCGTGAGCAAGTTGTTCGGCAAGGTCGCCGCCGTCGACGACGTCGACCTCGAGGTCGCCGACGGGGAGTTCGTCGTGCTGCTCGGCCCGTCCGGGTGCGGCAAGACGACCCTGCTCCGGTCCCTGGCGGGGCTCGAGCAGATCGACGCTGGCCGCGTGTGGATCGGCGGGCGCGACGCGACCGACCTGCCGCCGCGGCGGCGGCGGATCGCGATGGTCTTCCAGAGCTACGCCGTCTTCCCCCATATGACCGTGCGCGACAACATCGGCTTCGGCCTGAAGATGCAGAAGGAGCGCAGCGCCGAGATCAAGGCGCGCGTGCAGTCGTCGGCCGCGCTGCTGCAGATCGAGGACTACCTCGACCGCTACCCCGCGCAGCTCTCCGGCGGACAGCGCCAGCGGGTGGCGGTAGCGCGGGCGATCGCCACGAAGGCGGACGTCCTGCTGATGGACGAGCCGCTCTCGAACCTCGACGCGCTGCTGCGGATGGAGGCGCGCGCGGAGCTGAAGGCGCTCCTGCAGAAGCTCGGGACGACCACGATCTATGTCACGCACGACCAGATCGAGGCGCTGAGCATGGGCGATCGCGTCGCGGTCATGCGCGCCGGTCGGATCGTCCAGCTCGACACCCCGCTCGCGGTCTACGACAACCCGGCAGACATGTTCGTCGGCGGCTTCATCGGCACGCCGCCGATGAACTTCCTGGAGGCGGAGATCTCCCGGAACGGCGGCACGCCGACCGCCGCCGTGAGCGGCGGTTCCTTCGCGCTCGGGGCTGCCGAGGCCGGCGCGCTGGCAGGCCGGAAGCTCGTGCTGGGGATCCGTGCGGAGGCGATCGGCGTGGAGTCTGCGCCGGGGGAGGGCCTGATCCGCGGGACGCTCGTCGTGCTCGAGCCGCTCGGCTCCCACAACCTCCTCACCGTGCGGTTGGGCGACGACCTGATCAAGGTCTCGGCGCCGCCCGATTTCTTCCGGGCGCCGGAGAGCGACGTCTGGCTGCGGATCGAGCCGGGCAAGATCCGCTGGATGGACGGTGAGACGCGGAGCGCGCTCGACCCCGCCGGGACAGGCGCCGCCCGCGAGGGGGCAGTGCTCGTCGGCGCGGAGGCCACCACCGCGGCGGGTACCGATCTCGGCTGAGGCTCACGTCTTACCTCTCGCCCGCGTCGATCCGGAGACGGAGGCGTTCAACGCCGCGCTCGAGCGGCGGCTCGCGCTCGAACAGCCGCTCCACACGATCCTGCCCGACGCCGTCGCGGCCGCTCGCCGCCTGCGCGAGGCACGCGGCGAGCCTCGAATCGCCTCGCCGCTCGCCGAGGAAAGGACGATCGCAACTCCCGGCGGGCCGCTCGGCCTCCGCGTCTTCACGCCGCCGGAGGTGCGGGGCTGCTACCTCCACCTGCACGGCGGCGGCTGGGTCTTCGGCTCGGCGTGGGCGCAGGACGGCCTGCTCGAGGAGCTCGCGAGAACCTGCCGGATCGCCGTCGTCAGCGTCGACTACCGCCTCGCACCCGAGCACCCGTATCCGGCCGGTCCGGACGATTGCGAGGCGGCGGCGCTCTGGCTCGTCGAGCACTGCCTGGCAGAGCTCGGCACCGACGCTCTCTGTATCGGCGGCGAGTCCGCCGGCGCCCAACTGGCCGTCGTCACGCTGCTCCGGTTGCGCGACCGGCACGACCTCGCCCCCTTCGTCGCCGCCAGCCTGGCGTCGGGGTTCTTCGACCTCGGTCTGACCCCGAGCGCGCGCGTCTGGGGCAACCGGAGGCTCGGCCTCACGAGCGACGAGCTCGAATGGCTCGCCGGCCGCTTCGTGAACCCTTCGCGCCGGCGGGAGCCGGACGTCTCGCCTCTCTACGCGGAGCTCGAGGGCCTGCCGGATGCCCTCTTCCTCGTGGGCACGCTCGACCCGCTGCTCGACGACACGCTCCTGCTGTCGAGCCGCTGGGCGGCCGCCGGCAACCACGCCGAGGCGGTCGTGCTCTCCGGTGGCGTCAACTCGGTCTACGACTCCGCACCGCCGCTCGCCTCTGCTGCCCGCACGCGTGCGTCCGCATTCCTCGGCGAGCGGCTCGATGAGGTCTGAGCCGCGGCGGACGTTCGCCGCCGGCGTCGCGCTTCCCGAGGCGCGCCTGCCCGAGGCCGCGCGAAACGAGCTGCGGCGCGGAACGACCGGCGTCGAGCTCGAGATCGGCGGAGTGAAGGTGCGAGCGGGCGATCTCCCGCTCTTCCGGCGCTCGGCCGCGGGGTTGCGCCAATGCGTGCGCGTCGCGATCTCGGCCGAGGAGGATCGGGGGCCGGCGCGATTCGCCCTGCTCGACGGCGACCGCGTCCTCGACGAGACGACGGTCGAGATCGTCCAGGGTGACCACTCGCTGCGTCTGTTCGCCCCCGAGGCGCTCGAGCCGAAGCTGCTGCGGCTCATGGTCGAAGGAGAGGGAGCACTCCGGCTCGAGCACCCACTCGAAGTCCGGCCGCAGCGGAAGTGGCGGCTCTTCCTAATCCACCACTCGCACCTCGACATCGGCTACACCGACCCGCAGGCGCTCCTGCTCTCGCACCATCTCTCCTACCTCGACTCGACGCTCGATCTCGCCGCGGCGACGGACGACTGGCCCGACGACGCGCGCTTCCGATGGAACGTCGAGGCGAACTGGGCGCGCGAGCGCTGGCTCGGCGCGCGCCCGGCGGCGGCGCGCCCCGAGCTGGTGGCCCGCGTGCAAGAGCGCCGGTTCGAGGTCTGCGCGCTGCCGTTCACGCTCCACGCGGAGGCGCTCTCGATCGACGAGCTGGCCCGGCAACTGTGCTTCGCCGACGAGCTCGGCGCATCGACCGGCGTGCCGATCGTCACCGCAATGCAGACGGACGTTCCCGGCGCTCCGGCCGGGCTCGTCGATCTGCTCGCGGCTGCCGGCGTCCGCTATCTCTCCGTCGCGCACAACTACGCCGGCCGCGCCGCCCCGTACCTGACCGGCGGGCAGGAGCTGACGCGGCCGTTCTGGTGGGAGTCCGAGAGCGGCAGGCGCGTCCTCACCTGGTACACCGACAGCCCGCACGGAATCGCCTACCTCGAGGGCAACCTCGTCGGCCTCGCCGAGTCGTACGAGACCTCGCTCGAGCTCCTGCCCGAGTACCTGGCGGCGCTCGCGGGCAGGCCTTATCCGTACGGTCACGGTCGAGCGCACGAGGGACTCGGGCTCCCGCCCGATCTCGAGCTCACCCGGGCGCCGTACCCGTACGACCTGCTCCAGCTGCGTGTGCAGGGCGCGATCGCCGACAACGCGGGCCCGAGTCTCGTGCCGGCGGAGGTCGTCCGCGCCTGGAACGACGAGTGGGCCCACCCCCAGCTCCGCCTCGCGACGAACGCCGAGTTCTTTGCGGAGGCCGAAGTGCGGCTCGGCGACGGGCTCGAGACCTACACCGGCGACTGGACGGACTGGTGGGCCGACGGCCTCGGCTCCTCGGCCCGAGCGCTCGGCCTCAACCGGCGGGCGCAGGCCACGATCCGCACGGCGCAGACGCTCCACGTGCTGGCCGATGCAGTGGCCGGGACTGACGGCAGCGCCGCATGGGAGGAGGAGGCAGATCGCGCCTACGAGAGCATGAGCCTCTTCGACGAGCACACATGGGGCGCCGCGGAGCCGGCCGGCGACAGTCTCGTGGGCCGGAGCTCGGGCGCCGCCCAGTGGCAGGCGAAGGCGGCGATGGCGACGGCCGCGCACGACCGCTCGGCCGCGCTCCTCGAGTCGGCGACGAGCCGGCTCGCGCATCTCGTCGGCTCGGTGCCGGACGCGCTCGCATCGCTCCTCGTCTTCAATCCGAGCTCGTGGGCGCGAACCGACGCCGTCAGGGTGTTCGTCCCGTCGAGCCGGATCCCACCGGCGCGCTCGTTCGGCGTTCGGGGTGCGGACGGCGCCGCGGTTCCGCACGCCGAGGAGCAGCAGTCGGGCCAGGCCAACCGGAACCGGCCACAGGGCCGCTGGCTCACCTTCGTCGCGGAGGAGGTGCCGCCGCTCGGCTTCCGGCGCTACCTCCTCGTCGACGGGCAGCCGCAGCTCGCCGCCGACCCCGCGCTGCTCGACGCGCTCGAGAACGAGCACTACCGCGTCGAGCTCGACCCGCTCGAGGGCTGCGTCCTCAGCATCCTCGACAAGGCGCTCGGCCGGGAGCTCGTCGACACCGGCAGCCCGTTCGGCTTCGGACAGTACGTCTACGACGCGTACACGAGCTCGCTTCGAAGCTCGCTCAGGCTGCCGGTGGGCGGAGCGCTCGTCAACGCGCCCACGGCCGGCTCCCTCGAGCCGGGACCGAGGAGCGGATCGAGAGCCGCGCTCCTCGGCTCGCGCTCGACCGCGAACTACGGCGTCGTCACCGAACGGACGGCGAACGAGGTCGAGCAGCGACTCTCGATCCGGCTCGTCGCACCGGGCGCCGACCGGCTGGAGACGACGTTCAGGCTCCTGCACGGCGTCAAGCGGCTCGAGATCCGGCACCGGCTCGCCAAACTCGCGACGGCGGAGAAGGAGAGCGTCCATTTCGTCTTTCCGTTCGCTCTCCACGAACCGCTCGTGGAGCTGGAGCTGACGGGCGCCGTGGGAGGTCCGGCAGCGCCGCGCGTTCCCGGCTCGGCGGCTCACGTGGCCGTGCTGCGGCACTGGGTCGCGCTCCGCGACCCGACGGCGACGGTCGCCTGGTCGCCGGACGAGGCGGCGCTCGTCCAGCTCGGAAACATCGTCCTTCCCTATCCGCCGTTCCCCGCGACGGTTGACGGCTCGCGCCCCGGCACCGTCGTCTCCTGGGCGATGACGAACGTCTGGGACACGAACTTCCCCGTGACGCAGGGCGGCGAGGCGGAATTCTCCTACGCCCTCGCCTCGGCGGGGCCCCAGGCGGACGGACGAGAGCTGGGGCGGGAGACGGCCGCTGCGCTGACCCGCCCGTTCGTGGGCGTCCTCGGCGCCCCTCGCAACCATGACTCGGGGCTGGTTGGCACAGCCAGCTTCTGCGCCGTCGACCGCGCCGACGTGGAGGTGGTCGCGCTGGCGGCTTCGCGCCGCGGCCACGATTTCGTCGTCTTTCTCCAGTCGACCGCGACGGAGGAGGTGGAGGTGACGGTCGGCTTCCCCGATCTCCGCGTCGAGCGCGTTCTCGCCGGCACGTTCCTGGAGCGTGGGCTCGTGGACGTTGGCAGCGCCGACGGAGCGCGGGTGCGGATCGGGCCCGGCGAGTACCTCGCGCTTTCCGTCGACCTGGCGCGCCGTTGAGCTACGAGCCGGCGCCCACATACCCGCTCGCGGGCGGCGAGGTCGAGATCGGCTTCGGCGCGCTCGCAGCCGCTCTCGAGCGGCGGCGCCCGCGCGTGCTGGCGATCGACGGGCCTGCCACGCTCGACTGGGAGAGCGCGGTCGCGAAACTGGAGCAGGCCGGCGCGGCCTTCGACACCGTCGACGTGCGCCGTTTCCTCGTGGCGGCGGCCGAGCTCGAGCAGTACACGGTGTCTGCGCTCCTGGCCGGAGATTCGGTGTTCGCCCGGGTCGCCGGCTGCTCGCTCGCCGATCTCTTCGACGACCTCCCCGGCGAGCTCTCCTCGACTGCGGATCTCACCGTCGTCTTCGGGCCCGGCAGCTCGCTCGTCCCGCACGACGCGCTCTGGTACTTCGACGAGCCGAAGCGCATCGGTCTCGCCGCGGTTCGCGCCGGCACGGCCGCAACGCTCGGGCGCCCTCCCGGGCTCCCGGACGCCGAGCGGAACCTCTGCTTCGTCGACTGGCCCGTCCTCGACGCGCACAAGCGTCTGCTCGCGGCCGGGATCGACCGCTACGCCGATCTCTCGGACCCCGCGCAGCCGCGCTCGATCGCCGGAGACGTGCTCCGGCGCACGCTCGCCGAGCTCGCGGGCCGGCCCTTCCGCACCCGGCCCACGTTCCTGCCCGGGCCGTGGGGGGGCCAGTGGCTGCGCGGAAAGCTCGGGATCCCGTCCGAGGCGGCGAACCTTGCCTGGTCGTACGAGCTGATCGCGCCCGACGCCGGAGTGCTGCTCGGCGCCGGTGAGCAGATCGAGCAGATCGAGGTCGGCTTCGAGTGGCTTCTGGCCGCCCGGGCCGAGGCGATCCTCGGTGCGGAGGTCGCCGAGCGCTTCGGCACGTCCTTCCCGATCCGCTTCGATTACCTGGACACCCTCGGTGGCGGTCACCTCTCGATCCAGTGCCACCCGACGGCGGCCTATATGAGCGAGGTTTTCGGCCTGCCCTATACGCAGGACGAGACCTACTACGTCGTCGAGACGAGCCCCGGTGCGACCATCTTCCTCGGCCTGCGCGAAGACGCCGATCTGAACGCGTTTCGTGCGGACGCGGAGCGTGCGGCCACCACCGGGATTCCGTTCGAGCCTGAGCGCTACCTCCAGAGACACGCCGCCGAGCAGCACCGCCTCTACGCGATCCCGGCCGGGACCCCGCATGCGAGCGGCGCCGGCAACGCCGTGCTCGAGGTCAGCGCGACCCCGTACCTCTACACCCTGCGCTTCTACGACTGGCTGCGCCGAGACCTCGAGGGGAAACTGAGGCCGGTGCATCTCGACCACGCGTTCGCGAATCTCGACCCGGAACGGCGCGGCGGCGCGGTCGCGCGCGAGTTGATCCGTGAGCCGAGCACGGTGCGGGGCGGCGAGGGCTGGGTCGAGCTCGACCTCGGCACGCCGGCGGAGCTCTTCTACGCCGTGCACCGGCTCGACTTCGAGGAGGAGGTGGAGGAGGAGACCGGCGGGCGCTTCCACGTCGTCGGCCTCGTGGCAGGCGAGGAGGTCGTCGTCGAGAGCTCATCGGCCGCGCATCCGCTCTCGTTCGCGGAGACGCTCGTGATCCCGGCGGCGGTCGGCCGCTACCGCGTCCGGCGCGTGCGCGGCGGCGCCTGCAAGCTCGTCAAGGCCTTCGTCCGCTGATGGTGGGTGCGCTCGACATCGGCGGCACGCACGTCAGCGCCGCCCGAGTCGACCCGGCGTCGGCGTCCGTCGACTCCGGAACCCGCTGCCGCGTGCCGCTCGCGCCCGACGGCGAGCGAGACGCGCTGCTTGGCGGCATCCTGCACGCCGCCTGCAGCATCGCCGCACCCGAGGTCGTGCGCTGGGCGGTCGCCGTCCCCGGCCCCTTCGACTACGAGCGGGGGATCTGCACGATTCGCGGCGTCGCCAAGCTCGAGGCGCTCTACGGCGTCGATCTGCGCGCCGAGCTCGCCGCTGCAGTCGGCGCAGCCGCGGGGTCGATCGTCTTCCTGAACGACGCGCACGCCTTCGTGCTCGGCGAATGGTGGGCCGGCGCGGCCAGTGGGCACGAGCGCGCGGTCGGGATCACGCTCGGAAGCGGCCTCGGCTCCGCCTTCCTCGACAGCGGCCGGCTCGTCACCTCGAGCGCGACGGTTCCACCGGGCGGGGAGCTCTATCGCACGCAGTTTCGAGGTCTGCCGGTCGAGGAGACGATCTCGCGTCGCGCGCTCCTGGCGCAGTACGGCGACCCCGGTGCGGACGTCGAGCAGATCGCTGCGCGGGCGCGCGCGGGCGAGGAGCGTGCGGAGCTCTCCGTCGGGCGCTTTGCAGCCGACCTGGCGGAGTTTCTCGGTCTCTGGATAACGGCCTTCGAGCCGACCTGTCTCGCTGTCGGCGGCTCGATCGCCCGGGCCTGGGACCTACTCGGCCCGCCGCTCGAGCGAGGGCTTCCGAGCGTCTCGGTCACTCGGGCCGCTCACATCGAGGATGCGGCGCTCCTCGGCGCCGCTCGGCATGCCGCCGACGCGCCGAGCTCGGGGCCGTAACGGTGAGCCGACTCGAGCGCGACGATCGGCACGAGCGCCTTTGGCTTCCGGGCTGTATGACAGCCACGAGAGCCGGCAAACGGAAGGATCAGATGGCGAGACGTGACCGGCGTGGACGCGCCGAGGCGGATCCGTTCCGAGGCTGTTTCGGTGTGAGGCCGCCGCCGAGCCCGATCATGCATCGGCGAGCTCGGGGTCGGGGCTCAGGCGAGAGGACGTTTGCGCTCTGCGTGCCCGTATGTTCCTTCAGTCCTGAGGCCTGCTGAGTCGAAGAGAGGAGTTGCAACCGAAGCGAACGAAGCGGCGATCCGGCGCTGGTGCTGATGGGCTGCGATCCAATGAGACGTCGCGACCGGGAGCGCCTAGAGCGGGGGATAGAGCAGGAACCTTTCCCACTGCTCGACTTTCTCCCACCTTGGAGGAGCCATGAATACACCTGAGAATCGATCCGCGCATGCATTCCAGACCCCGATAGCGGCGCTGGTAGGCGGGATAGGCGGCGTGCTAACGGCGTCGTATTTCTCCACCCGCGCGAGTCGGTGGGCGGCACTGACTTCACCGAAGACCATCTGAGCGAGATCGCTGAGTGACCTTCCTCGAAGCGAACGGCTTCGGCACCGAAGTCAAGTCCCAGGACGTGGTGTAGCTCGTCGGCGAGTTCGTTGGTTGCTCAGGCTGCGGTGAGTTGGTGGGCATCCTCTCTGTCGTTGTCTTTCTTGTCATCGTCGAGTACTGCTTCGAGCGAGTGGTTGCTGAGGTAGCGGCGGCCGACGAGCCACTCGTCTTTCTGCTCGATCACGACGCTGGCGGCGAGCCGGATCAGGCGCGGTCGTTGGGGAAGATCCCGACGACGTCGGTGCGGCGGCCGATCTCGCGGTTGAAGCGCTCGAGCGGGTTGGTCGAGCGGAGCTTCGGCCGATTACGTCGCGGCGTCGGGCCGCGCAGGCGTAGTACGCGTTGATCAGAGCAGAGCTAATACCGATGACCTGGAGCAACCGACGCGAGGCCTGAGGTTGACCTCCGGTTTCTCGTGTGGCGGAACGCGATGTTCGTAGTCGATTCTGCCGTCCCCGAAAACGGCTTCAACTCATCAGTCGCCGACACTGTGGTCCCGAGCGCGAATCACCGAGCCGCGGGGAGCGCAGGCGGCGTCTACGTGACGCCTTCGTCGCGTGCCGCCTACGTCCGCCGGCTCTCGGAAGCGGCGGCCAGACCGGCCAGGATGAGGTCGAGGCCCAGCTCGAACTCAACGTCGTGATCGCAGGCGACGACGTGTGGCGCAACCTCGC
>JBPCJB010000109.1:0-7621 GCA_051005735.1 Gaiellaceae bacterium
GAACGACTGGTCGGCGCGCGATCTGCAGCGGGTCGAGATGAAAGTCGGGCTCGGCCCCGCGAAGGGCAAGGACTTCGCGACCTCGATCGGCCCGGTCGTCGTGACCGTGGACGAGTTCCCCGGCGACGAGGGGGAGATGGTCGCTCGTGTGAACGGGGAGGAGCGCTCGCGCGGCAACCTGCGCGACCTCCACTTCCCGTGGGAGCGGATCCGCGAGCAGGCCGCGCGGAACACGGTGCTCCGCCCGGGCGACCTCCTCGGCTCGGGCACGGTCGGAACCGGCTGCATCTTCGAGCTCGGCGATGGGCGCTGGCTCCAGCCGGGCGATGTCGTCGAGCTCGAGGTCGAGGGGCTGGGGGTGCTGAAGAATGTGGTCGGGGCAACTCTGCATGCGCAGCGCATGGGAAGGTCGCCTCGACGCCGCGGCGCCGGCTGCGGCAGCTCCGCCTGACCCGCTACCCGGCCGAGCCGTTGCTCGACCGGATCTGGCAGCTCCGGGACGCGCTCACGGCGTCCGACGCGACCTACGTCGCGCTGGCCGAGACGCTCGACGCTCCTCTCGTCACGACGGATGGGCGCGCCTTCCCGGACGAGCGGCCATCGCGCCCGCCGTCTCCTCGTTCCCCGGCTGAGTATCCTCCGGCCATGCCCTTCTACCAGCGCCTCGGCGACGTTCCGCGCAAGCGGCACATCCAGTTCCGCGACAACGGGACGCTCCTGACCGAGGAGGTCATGGGGATGGAGGGCTTCACCGGGATGGAGTCGATCCTCTACCACCTCGAGTCTCCCTGCCGCGTGATGGAGATCGGCGACTTCGAGCCGATCGAGCGCGATGAATGGGCGCCCGACACGCATCAGCACCGGCTCTTCGACACGAAGGAGCTCGAGGCCCAGGGCGACGAGATCTCCGGCAGGCGCCTGCTGATGTGGAACAACGATGTCGAGATCTCGATCTGCCGGCCCGCGGAGCGGATGGAGACGTTCTTCCGAAACGGCGAGCGCGACGAGGTGATCTTCGTCCACGAGGGCTCGGGCACGCTCGAGACGATCTTCGGCGACCTGTCCTACAAGGACGGCGATTACGTGGTCGTCCCGCGCGGCACGACCTACCGCTTCCGGCCGGACGGCGAGCAGCGGCACCTCGTCTTCGAGACGCCCGGCCTGATCGAGATCCCCAAGCGCTACCGGAACCAGTACGGCCAGATCCTCGAGGGCGCGCCGTATTACCACCGCGACATCCATCCGCCGGCGACGCTGAACACGCATCGCGACCGCGGCGAGTACCCGGTCAAGGTGCGCGTGCGCGACGGCTACCAGACCTACGTCGTCGACTACCACCCGTTCGACGTCGTCGGCTGGGACGGCTACCTCTACCCGTGGACGTTCTCGATCCACGACTTCGAGCCGATCACGGGCCGGATCCACCAACCGCCGCCGGCGCACCAGACCTTCCAGGGCAAGAACTTCGTGATCTGCTCGTTCTGCCCGCGCAAGCTCGACTTCGACCCGGACGCGGTGCCGATCCCGTACCACCACTCGAATCTCCAGAGCGAGGAGATGATCTATTACGTGTCCGGTAACTTCGGCTCGCGCAAGGGCGTCGACGTCGGCTCGATCACGCTCCACCCGTCCGGCCTCCCGCATGGGCCGCAGCCCGGGCTCGCGGAGAAGGCGATCGGCCTGCACGAGACCCACGAGCTGGCCGTCATGTGCGACACCTTCTATCCGCTCAAGCTGTCGAAGCTCTCGAAGGAGCTCGACAACGGGACCTACGCGATGTCGTGGTACGAGCCAGCCGCCGGCGAGGTCACCGAGGCCGGGCTCACCTCGCACCTGTAGGGCTAGATGATTGATGCCACGATCTCGCGCGCTCGGGAGCGCGATCTGGCGTGTCTGGGCCGCTCCCGGTCTACCTGAGCGGCCTGGCGGCCACTCAGCCAGACCGTCCGCTGCGCAAGCTCAGCCCGTCACCGATGCGACACGCATCGGCAACGGCCTGATCCCGAGCCCCAGAGCGGCCAGCTCACGCCCCGAGACGGACGATCTCATGGCATCAATCATCTAGCTGAGGAGGTAGCCCGCGACGAAACCGACCACGGTTGCGCAGGCCGCGAGGGCCGAGACCTTCGAGAAGGCATAGGGGATGATCGAGATCGAGGTCACGGCGAGCACCGCGCCCGCGGCGAGAGCTTCGGCGCCGCCGACGAGCGAGGAGCTCGTGTTGGCGAGCACCGTCGCGCCCAGCACGGTCGCGAGCGCCAGCGCGGCGCCGATCCCGCCGAGCAGCCCGACGGCGAAGCGCCGCGTGTGGCCGCCCGCGACGATCGGCTGAGCTGCTCCGTACGCCTCGACGACGTTCCCGACGACGATCCCGACCAGCAGCGCGACGCCGATCCCGCCCTCCGCCACGGTGAGGCCGAGCGCGAGCGACTCGGGGACGCCATCGACGAAGAGGCCGGCGGCGATCGCCTCGCCGCGAGCCGCCTCCGCATGCCCGCTCTTCATCGTCATCGGCTCGCCTGCCGCGGCGGCGTGGGCCGAGCGGCGCATCTCCGCCATCGAGTCGTCGCGAGTGAGCCACCGGTCGGCGGTGACGTAGACGAGCGTGCCTGCGACGAGGCCGAGGGCCGTGATGGTCGAGCCGGCGTCGCGATCGGCTTCCGTCACGAGCTCGAACGCGACCGCGGCGAAGAGAAGCCCGCCGCCGAGCGGGTCACCGCGGCGGCGACCCGCTCGGGCAGCTTCAGCGCCACGGCGGCGAGCGCGCCGACGAGCAGGCTGGCCGCAAGCGCGAGCCCCCAGCCGCCGCCGCGACGAGGTCGTCCATCGGCAGTTCTCTACCACATTCGCTTTCGACCGCCGCAGGGCGGTCCTCGGGGTAGCCTCAGGCGGATGGCGGACCTGCCGATCGTCCCGTTCGCGGGGCCGGCCGAGTGGCGGGCATGGCTCGAGGCGCACGCGGACGCCGACGGCGTCTGGGTCAAGCTCGCGAAGAAGGGCACCGGGATTCTCACCGTCACCTACGCGGAGGCGGTCGAGGCCGCGCTCTGCTTCGGCTGGATCGACGGCCAGTCTCGCGGGCTCGACGGGCAGTACTACCTCCAGCGGTTCACGCCGCGGCGGGCGCGGAGCGTGTGGTCGAAGCTGAACCGCGCCAAGGCCGAGGCGCTGATCGCGAATGGGGCGATGGGCCCGGCCGGGCTGCGTGAGGTCGAGCGTGCGAAGGCCGACGGCCGCTGGGACGCAGCGTATGACCCGCCTTCGACGGCCACCGTCCCGGACGATCTTCAGCAGGCGCTCGACGGCGACGAGGCGGCGCGGGACTTCTTCGCGACCCTCGACGGCCAGAGCCGCTACGCGATCCTGCACCGGCTCCAGGGCGTGAAGAAGCCGGAGACACGGACTCGCAACATCGAAAGGTTCGTGGCGATGCTGGCCGCTGGCGAGAAGGCCTATCGCTGAGCGTTGTCCGCGACGAGTCGCTCGATCTCGCCGATGACGTAGTCGGCGTGAGGTCGGAGACGTGGCCGGAGATCGTCCCAGCGCTCCTCGTCTTCCCCCAGGTAGATCGCACGCGCGCGGGAAAGCACCGGCCGACGCTCTTGCGGAAGGCGGGCGAGCGCCCAGTCCGCGGCGGCGTCTTTGGAGCGGATCTCGCCGGTCGCCACGGTGCTCCAGATCCGGGCGAGCGTGAGGACGACATTGCGCGTGTCCTCGTCGAGGTCGCCGACGAGCTCGTCGATGCCGCTGACCATCGCGCTGATGTGGTCCTCGCGCGGTACGGGATCGAGGATCTCAGCCGGCGGCGGCCCATGGAGCGGCCGGTTGGCGAGCAGCACCATCGTGAGCAGCGACGCGAGATCGGAGCTCACCGTCGTCGGCCACGGCTCGACGTCGCCGCTCTCGAACTCATGGCGCCACCAGTCTCCGTACTGGAAGTCGAAGCTCGGCGGATAGCGCCAGGGCCGGACCTCGGACTCGACGACGATCGTCAGCTCGACATGGCGAGCCCCGCCACCGGAGATGCCGAGCAGGCGCTCGACGAGCCGGTGCTTCTCCTCGCGCGTCGTGCGCCGCTTCGAGATCACGAGCACGTCGAGATCGCTCCGTGGCTTCAGCCCACCCAGAACCGCCGAGCCGTGGAGATACACGCCGACGGCGTCACGGCCGAGTACATCGTGAACCAACGCCAAGACGCGATCGAGCTGCTCGTGGTCCTGCTCCTGCACTGGCACCGCGGCCGACTGTAACGCCGCCGAGTGCTAGAACCCGATGGGATGCCGACGAGAGGATCTTTGCCCGACAGGACGGCCGCCGGCTCGAAGCCGATCGACTCGTACGGGCTCCTCTCGGACTGCAACTCGGCGGCGCTCGTGGGAAGCGACGGCTCGATCGACTGGCTCTGCGTCCCGCGCTTCGACAGCCCGTCGGTGTTTGCCCGGATCCTCGACCCGGCCGCCGGGCACTGGTCGATCTCGCCTGCAGACGAGTTCGAGAGCGAGCGGCGCTACCTACCCGGCTCGCTCGTGCTCGAGACGACGTTCACCACCAAGACCGGCAGGGTTCGCCTGCGCGATGCGCTCGTTTTCGCGGAAGGGCAGCGCCACCACGACCTCGGTCTGGATGCGCCGCACGAGCTGCTCCGCTCGGTCGAGGGTGTCGCGGGCAGCGTCGACCTCGTCCTCGAGCTCGCGCCACGGCCGGAGTATGGGCTCGTCCGCCCGCTCTTCCGGATGACGGAGGACGGCGGTCGCACCTTCGGCGGCCCGAATCAGGTCGTCGTCCGAGCAGGCGTCCTCGTCGACGTGGCTGGCCCGACGATGCGCGCCACCTTCACCGTCTCCCACGGCGACGAGGTGGGGTTCGCGCTCCGTTGGTCGCCGATCGAGAGCGCCGGCGCCGAGTCGACCGAGCCGGGCGAGGTTGCCGCGCGGATCGAGGACACGGCGGAGGCTTGGAGCTCGTGGGAGGCCGAGCACGACATCTACGACGGCCCACACCGCGAGCTCGTCCGGCTGAGCTCACGCGTCCTCAAGGGTCTCACCTATCGACCGACCGGTGCGATCGTCGCGGCGCCGACCACGTCGCTGCCCGAGACCGTCGGCGGTGGACGCAACTGGGACTACCGCTACGCCTGGATCCGCGACGCGAGCTTGACGCTGCGGGCGCTCTACCTCGGCGCCTGCTCGGACGAGGCCGAGAACTTCGTCTCCTTCATGACGAGCTCGGCCGGCGGCGGCGCGAGCGCCGGACACTCGCTCCAGATCATGTACGGGATCGGCGGCGAGCACGACCTGACCGAGCGGGAGCTCCGGCACCTGCGCGGCTGGCGCGACTCGGCGCCCGTGCGGGTCGGCAACGGAGCCTGGAATCAGACCCAGCACGACGTCTACGGCGAGCTCCTCGACGCTCTCCACCTCTACCACGAAGAGCTCGGCGAGCTCCATCCGGAGATCCAGGAGTTCGTCGCGGAGCTCGCTGACGCGGCCGCGTCGAAGTGGCGGGAGAAGGACGCCGGGATGTGGGAGATGCGGGGCGAGCCGCGCCACCACCTGTCCTCGAAGGTGCTCTGCTGGACTGCGCTCGACCGCGCGGTGAAGCTCGTGCCGAGCCTCGGCGGCTTCGGCAAGGCGGAGCAGTGGGCTCGGGCGCGCGACGAGATCCGCGAGGCGATCCTCACTCGGGGCTGGAGCGAGGCGAAGCGGGCCTACGCGCAGTCGTTCGACTCCGACGACCTCGACGCGGCTCAGCTTCTGATCCCGATCGTCGGCTTCCTGCCGGCGACCGACGAGCGGATGCGCTCGACGATCGAGGCGGTCGCGAAGGAGCTGACGCGGGACGGGCTCGTGCTTCGCTACCTGAGCGAGGACGGGGAGAACGCCGACGGGCTCGCGGGCGCGGAGGGCACGTTCACGATCTGCTCGTTCTGGCTCGTCTCCTGCCTCGCGAAGGCGGGCGAGCTCGGGCGGGCGGAGGCGCTCTTCGACCGGCTCGCCGGCGCCGCGAACGACCTCGGCCTCCTCGCCGAGGAGATCGATCCGGAGAGCGGCGAGCAGCTCGGCAACTTCCCACAGGCGTTCAGCCACGTCGGCCTGATCACCGCTGCCTGGGAGCTCGATCAGGCCCGGTCGAAGCAGGGAGAGCCGAAGCAGTGAGCGACGAGGCGATCCGGCTGGCGCCGGGAGCACGGTTTCCGGACCTCGAGCTGCCCGACCACACCGGGCGGGCTCGAACCCTCTCCGAGATCGCCGGCGGCGACCCGCTCGCGCTCTTCAGCTCCCGCGGCTGGTGGTGCCCGAAGGAGCAGCGCTACCTGCGGGAGCTCGTGCGTCTGCAAGACGAGTTCGAGGTCGCCTACTCGCGACTCGTCGTCGTCAGCGTCGACGCGCCCGAGGTGCAGTCGGCGTTCCGGGCCGGGCTCGGGGCGCGCTTCACCTTCCTCTCGGACGCGGGACGCGACTGGCTCGACCGGCTGGGGCTGCGGGAGACGACCGACACAACGCACGCTCCCTACCGTCCGGCCGCGTTCACGCTCTTCCCCGACCTGAGGATCCACGCCGCCTACAACGGCTACTGGTACTGGGGCAGGCCGACCCTGGAGGAGCTGAGGCGCGACCTGCGCGCGATCTCGGAGCAGATCCGGCCGGACTGGCGACTCGAGTGAGCGAAGGATCGTCGCGGCTCTGCTGGGACGGTGAGCGTCTCTCGACGGCGCGCGGCGCTCCCGGCCGGCGCTTCCGGGCGGATCCGCGCTGCTTTGCCGGCGAGCCGGCTCGAGGAGCGTGGGCGCACGTGTGCGCGCTAGCCGACGATGCGGCCCGCGTACGCTTCGACGAGCCGGAGATCCAGCAGGTGCGGCGCGACGCGCTCGCGTGGTGGCTGCCGCTCCTCGGGTCGTCGCTCGTCTGCGTGACGACCCTTGCGCTCGATGCGAGCTACTACGGCGGAGCGGTCACGGTCGCGCGGCGCCCGGACTTCTTCGAGCTCGACCCGTTCGCGCGGATCTTTCCCGGCACGGTCGTTCGCAGCGATCTCTTCTGCGAGGTCGCCCCGCCGACTGGGCCGGTGATCGAGCGCTACGCCGGTGTCGCGTGGCCCGGCGGCGCCTTCTAGCGCGTGCTGCTCGCGCTGCCCGAGCCGTACGACTTCGCGCTCTCCACCGAGCGGTTTCGGGTCTTCGGGGTCGACCGTGCCAACCTCTGGCACGTCACCCCTGAGGGCCGGGGCGGCCTGCACCGGGTCGTCGGCGGGCGCGAGGTCAGGATCGAGGCCGCGCCCGGCGGCGTCGACGTGAAACCGTGGAGCGCCGCGATCGAGGCCGAGGTGCGGACGCTCCTCGGGGCGCCCTTCGACCTCGCCGGCTTCGCCGCCTTCGCTGCCGGCGACGAGGTGCTCGGGCGGCTCGCCGCCGGGCTCGCCGGCTACCGCCCGCCGCTCGCTCCGCATCCGTTCGAGTCGCTCGTCACCTCGATCACGGCGCAGCAGGTGTCGCTTCAGTCGGCGTCCGCGATCCGGAGCCGCCTGATCGAGCGCTTCGGCGAGTCGGCTGAGCACGCGATCGCATTCCCAACCCGCGAGCGCCTCGCGCTCGCAACCGAGGCCGAGCTTGTCGCCGTCGGCT
>JBPCJB010000110.1:0-5709 GCA_051005735.1 Gaiellaceae bacterium
ACCGGCGACTCCGAGGTGCCGATGCTGACGGTCGGCCTCGACGTCGAGCCTCGCTCGATCACCGACGTGATGCCGCTCGCGCTGCACCATTTCGGGGTTCCGCTGCCGTCGTACGTCCGAGGATGACCACTCGGGCCGACATCGTCGCGAGTCTCCGCGAGCGAGGGCTGCGGGACGAGCGAGTACTCGCGGCGCTCGATCTCGTTCCACGCGAGCTGTTCGTCCCCACGGAGCTTCGAGCGAAGGCATACGAGGACCGGGCGCTCCCGATCGGTCACGGCGCCACGATCTCACAGCCGTTCATGGTGGACGCGATCTGCCACCTGCTCGAGCTCTAAGGCTGCGAGCGAGTGCTCGACATGGGCACCGGCTCCGGCTACCAGGCCGCCGTTCTCGCCGAGCTTGCCGCAGAGGTGGTGACGATCGAGCGCATCCCGGCGCTCGCGGACGGCGCGCGGAGCGCACTCACCGAAGCGTTGTACGGCCGTGTGGAGGTGCGGATCGGTGACGGCACGCTCGGAGCTGCGGGCCGCGCCCCGTTCGACGCGATCGCCGTCGCGGCCGCAGCCCCGGAGCCTCCTCCTGCGCTCGTCGAGCAGCTCGCCCCCGAGGGCCGCCTCGTCGTGCCGGTCGGCGCTCGCCGCGGCCAGCGACTCGTCGTTATCCGGCGCAGCGGCGACGAGCTCATTACGGTGCGATCCGTTGCCTGCCGCTTCGTCCCGCTCGTCGGCAGCGGAGGATTCGCCGAGGAGCCGGGGTGGGATTCCACTACCTGACCTGCCGCGAACCGCTGCTACGCTCGCCCGCGTCCTATGGAGCGCTCCTCAGACGTCAGCCCTCCGGGCGCGCTCGCCCGCACGCGGGGAGCGCTCGGCCGCCGGCACAACTGGGTCCAGCTCGCCAAGTTCTGCGCGGTCGGCGCGAGCGGCTACGCCGTCAACCTCGCTGTCTTCACGCTTCTCGTCCACGCGCTTGGCTTCCACTACCTAGCGGCCGCGACCTGCTCGTTCCTCGTCGCGGTTACGAACAACTACGCCTGGAATCGACTTTGGACCTTCCGAGGCCAACGCGGCCACGTCGCGTACCAGGGCCTACGCTTCCTCGTGGTCTCGACCTGCGCGCTCGTCGCGAACCTGCTGATCCTGCACGCGCTCGTTCAGCTCGGGCTCGGAGAGGTGCTCGCGCAGGCGCTCGCGATCGTGCTCGTGACGCCGCTGAACTTCATCGGAAACAAGGTCTGGTCGTTCAAAAAACGCTGACCGCTGCCCTCGTCGCGGTGCTCCTGCTGGCCGCGCCCGCCGGAGCCGCGACGCCCGCCGCCCCTGTCTACGACGAGCAGGGCCGTCTCGTCGAGACGATCTTCGCACCCGAGAACGGCGCCGCCCGCCTGACCGAGCAGCAGGCATTCGACCTCTTCCTCCGCGAGGACAAGGTGGCGGACTGGCTTGCGCGCTATCCGCCGACGCCGACGACAGCCGCCGACTTCGACCCGGCGACCGAGGAATGGGAGGTCAAGGTCTGGTCCGGCGAGGCCGGGCAGATCGCGCTCGGCAAGCTCGACGACCGGACGGGCTCGGTCCGCGAGGCCTGGACGGGCCCGCAGGTCGCTTGGACGATGGCTCGCGGCGGCGCCGGCGCCTTCGGCGGCAAGACGATCAACACGGCTTGGGTGTGGCTCGTCTTCTGCGGCGCCTTCCTGCTCGGCCTCGCCGACCTGCGCCGGTTGCGCTCGCTGCGCAACCTCGATCTGCTCGCGCTGCTCTCGTTCACCGCCTCGCTCAGGCTCTTCAACGAGGGGGAGATCTTCTGGAGCGTGCCGCTGGCCTACCCGCCGCTCGTCTACCTGCTGGCGCGGTGCATCTGGATAGCGCGTCGCGATCGGCCGCCGCGAGCCTCGCGGCCGGTCTGGCCGGTGTGGCTGCTCGCGGCGGCCGCGATCTTCCTGGTCGGGTTCCGTGTCGGCCTCAACATCGAGGCGCCGCGGAGCACGATCGACGTCGGCTTCGCCGGCGTGATCGGCGGCCAGCGGATCGCGAACGGGCAGGTCCCGTACGGGCACATGCCCGAGCAGGGCGACCTGAAGGAATGCGGGCCGGCCGACGCGAGCGGCGAGGTTCGCGAGCGGATCCAGACGAACGGCCGCTGCGAGGCGTCGAATGCGCGCGGCGACACCTACGGGCCCGTCTCCTATCTCGCCTACGTGCCCGGTTATCTCGTCTTCGGCTGGACGGGCAAGTGGGACGAGCTCTGGGCGGCCCACGCGACCTCGCTCCTCTTCGACGGGCTCTGCCTCGTCGGGCTCGCGCTCGTCGGGCGTCGATTCGGCGGCAACCGATTGGGGGCGACGCTCGCGTTCGCCTGGGCCGCGTACCCCTTCACGCTCTACGCCTCCAACTCGAACACGAACGACACGATCATGCCCGCCTTCCTGATCTTTGGCTTCTGGCTCGTCACATCCGCTTGGGCGCGCGGGGCCGGAGTCGCGCTCGCGGGCTGGACGAAGTTCGCGGCGCTGCTGCTCGCCCCGCTCTGGCTCGCGTATCCCAGGGCGTTGCGCTGGCCGCTCAAGCTCGATCGAGGCGCGCTGAGGTGGGTCGCCGGGTTCGCCGCCGCCACCGTCGCCGCGTTCAGCATCCTCCTCCTCGAGCCCGACCCGCTCCAGGCCGCGCGCGTCTTCGGCGAACGCACCATCGGCTTTCAGCTCGACCGCGAGTCGCCGTTCTCGCTCTGGGGCTGGGGCCAGTACCACGCGAAGGGAATCCCGGATCTCCACCTCGTCCAGCAGGGGCTCCAGGTGCTGCTCGCGGCGGGCGCGCTCGCACTCGCGTTCGTCCCGCGCCGGCGCTCGCCGCTCCAGCTCGCCGCGCTCACGGCCGCCGTCCTGATCGGTTTCGAGCTCGTCCTGACGCACTGGTTCTACCTCTACATCCCCTGGTTCTTTCCCTTCGTCGCCTTCGCCGTCCTGAGCGCTCGTGGTCGCATCGAGCCGGTTCACTAACCTCGTCGCCGCCGGCGCTGCCCTGCTCTTCCTGGCGGCGTTCGGCGCGCTGCACGGCGGCTGGTACGACGACGAGGAGATCGTCGACATCCCGGTCTACGAGACCTACGGCAATGCAATCGAGGCCGGCAAGCTCCCGTATCGCGACTTCGAGCTCGAGTATCCGCCGGCCGCGCTGCCCGTGTTCGCGCTGCCGGCGCTCCTGAGCGAGCGCGACGACCAGCCGGCGTTCCGACGGGCATTCGAGTGGACGATGGCCGCCTGCGGGGTGCTCGCGCTGCTCGCTGCCGGGCTCATCCTCGCGGCGCTCCGGGCTTCGCGGAGGCGGGTCGTAGCCGCTCTCTCGGCGATCGCTGTCTTCCCGCTCCTCCTCGGCTCGGTCGTCCTCACGCGCTTCGACCTCTGGCCGATCGCGCTCGTCCTCGCCGCCCTCGCCGCGCTGCTCCACGAACGGCACCGGCTCGGCTTCGGCGTACTCGGACTCGCGGTCGCCGCCAAGCTCTTCCCGGTGGTGCTCGTGCCGCTCGCGCTCTCGCTTGTCTGGCGCCGTCGCGGGCGCCGCGAGGCGCTCGCCTGCCTCGGCGTCCTCGCCGGCGTGGTCGTCGTCGCGTTTCTGCCCTTCGTCGTCCTCGGAGCCGATGGAGTCGCCTACAGCCTCGGCCGCCAGCTCGGACGGCCGCTCCAGATCGAGAGTCTCGGCTCGGCCGTCCTCCTCACCGCCCACCACCTGTTCGGGCTGGGGACCGAGATGCGCTCGAGCCACGGCTCGCAGAACCTCGTCGGCACGGGAGCGGTCGTGATCGCCGTTCTGCTCACCGCCGCGCAGGTCGGCACGCTCACCTGGATCTGGCTCCGACGGCCCCGCACCGGCGAGGAGCTCGTCCGCTGGAGCGCCGCCGCGCTCGTCGCCTTCGTCGCGCTCGGCAAGGTCCTCTCGCCGCAGTTCCTGATCTGGCTCGCGCCGCTCGTTCCGCTCGTCGCGGGGCGCCGCGGCGTGCGGGCGGCGGGCTTGCTCGCAATCGCGTTCGTGTTGACGCAGCTCTGGTTCCCGGCGCGTTACTGGGATCTTGCGCTCACCTTCGACGGGCGCTCCTCGGCCTTCGTGCTCGCCCGCGACCTCGTTCTCGTCGCGGTGCTCGTCCTGCTCAGCCGATCCGAACGCGGACCGGCTCGATCGCCATAGCGCGGCCGGAGGGGTCGCAATCGACGAGCGCGCCCTCCAGCCTGACGTCGCCGTCGGCGACCTCGAAGCGGACAGGCATTCCGGTGCGCATCCGGTGGATCGCGAGGTCGGCCTTGACGCCGATCACCGAGTCGTGCGGGCCGGTCATGCCCACGTCTGTCATCGCCGCGGTGCCGCCGCGCTGGATCCGCGCGTCCGCGGTCTGCACGTGCGTGTGCGTGCCGAGCACCGCGGTGACGCGCCCGTCGAGCCAGTGCGCGAGCGCCATCTTCTCGCTCGTCGCCTCGGCATGCACGTCCACGATCACGATCTCGGCTGCGCGTCTTGCCTCCTCGACGAGTCCGTCGATCGTCTCGAACAGATCGTGCGCGACGTTGAGGAAGAGCGAGCCCATGACGTTGATCACGGCCACCGGCGTCCCGTCGGCGGCGTTCGCGACGGCGAGGCCGCGGCCCGGCGCGGCCGTGGCGAAGTTCGCGGGCCGGACCACCCGCTCGGAGCCCGTCAGGTACGGATTGATCTCGCGGCGCCGCCAGGTGTGGTTGCCGAGCGTGATCACGTCGGCGCCGGCCGCGAGCAGCCGCTCGGCGAGCTTCGGCGTGATCCCGACTCCGTCGGCGACGTTCTCGCCGTTGACGATGCAGAACGAGACGTCGAGCTCGTCGCGGAGGCCCGACAGGCGCTCCTCGACCGCGCGCCTTCCCGGCGCCCCGACGACGTCGCCGACGAAGAGGACCTTCAGCGGAGCGACAATGTGGAGGCGGGCCGAACCTCGAGCGAGACGTTGTTGCCGGCGTCCTGGGTGTACCGCGCGAGCGCCTGAGCCTCCACCTTCGAGAGCTCGAGCACGACGCCGATCTTCGACCGCGAGGCTGCGACCGCGGAGCCGACCGTGAGCGACGGATCCGGGCGCAGGTGGATCAGCGAGACGACGACGGAAGGCGCCAACTGAGGTCGGATGTCGATCCGCGCGCCCTGGACGCGATTCGAGATCACGTAGTCGCTGATTCCGACGACCGTGCCGTCCACCGGCGCATAGATGTCGGTTCCAGGGGCGGCGCCGATGTCGATCGCGGAGGTGCCCGGACCCCGACTGCCACTGAGCTGGTACCAGACGAGCCGTCCGGCGCGCGGGCCGGCAAGCCGGTGCCAGAGTCGCGAGAGCATTCCCGCGTTGCCCTGGTGACCGACCGGGTCGAGCGAGAGCGCCGAGCCGCCGGCACGGTGATAGCCGATGGCGGTGACCGCGCCCTGCGCGATGGGGAGCTGCAGCTGTAGCTGCTCGGCAGAAGCGACCACCTGCGCCTCCGGACGCCCGATTGCGAGGCCGTCCGAGGCGGAGAGGGGTCCGGAGGCGAGCTGGATCGAGCCCGATCCGAAAGCCGTCAGGAGCAGGGTCAGGAGCAGAACCGCCGAGACGAGCGCCGTCAGGACGATGCGTCCTGCGTGTCGTTCGTTGCAGCTGCGGGGGCGGCGGCGGCGCGCGCGTAGGCGCGCCGCGTCCCGTTGTCGGGCCGAAGCCATGCGC
>JBPCJB010000111.1:0-3256 GCA_051005735.1 Gaiellaceae bacterium
CGACGGTGCCGTGCAGATCGACGGCGGCCTCGGTGATGCGCCGCCTCGTGTCCTCCTCGGCCATAGCCCGAGCCCGCTTCTCGTATGGTCTCGACATTTCGCTTGACAAAGCGTACACCCATAGTCCAGTATGCGGGCCGTCAAATCGAAAGGAGCCGTCAATGACTATGACAGTGATCAATCCGACGGAGGGCCGCAGCGTCAGCTTCCGAGGCCTCGGCGCCCGCTTCATGATCGGCGGCGAGCGGACCGGCGGGCGCTTCTCGCTCGTCGAGCACCCGATTGCACCGCGTGCGCTGGCCGCACCGATGCACGTCCACGAGTACGAGCCTCCGAGCAGGCTGATCAGACGTGGTCGGCGGCGGCGACCCAGGCCCGTCCCGGGAGGCTGACGCCGCCGTGGCTCGCATACGGCTCGAGTGCTTCCGCGACGGCGCGCTCGAACCGCACACGCTCGGGCTCCGATAGGCGCTGCAGGATGGTGCGCAGCATCGACGAGAGGTCCCTGGTGACCTCCCAGTAGTGCGCCGGCGATTCGTAGCGCATCTCGATGTCGACGGTCTCGAGTCGAGGGGGCTCGAACCCGGCCGAGGCGAGCAGCGAGCGCAGCCGGTGGGGATCCCCGAGCCTGAACGGGCCGGGGGCGTCCGGTTCCGGCGGCTCCGAGAGACCGAGCCGGAGCATCGTCCGGCCGATCGTCGAGCCCCAGGGATTGTCGGGCGCCGGCGTCCAGACGGCGAAAGCGAGCCGGCCGCCGAGCCGCAGCACTCGTCGTGCTTCCGCAAACGCCGCGGCTACATCGGGCGCCAGCATGAGCGCGAAGCGCGCGACGACCCGGTCGAACGAGCCGTCTTCGAACTCGGTCGACTCCGCGTTCGCGAGCGCGAACGTCACGTTCGTCGGCCGGCCGAGCCGTGCTTCCGCTGCCCGTAGCATGCCCGGCGAGTTGTCGGTCAACACGATCTCGCCGTCGTCGCCGACAACCTGGATCAGCAGCTCGCTAACCTCACCGAGCCCGGCGCCCAGCTCGAGGATCCGCTCGCCCGGCTGCGCATCGAGGAGCTCGAGCAGCCGCTCGGTCACAGGCTTACTTGCCGTCGCGATCAGCGCGTGCTGCCGCGTCCAGCCGGGGGCGGCGCCGTCCCAGGCCTCCGCGCTCTCGTTGGCGGCCGAGGCTACGCCGCCACCCCGGAGAACTCTGGCAGGATGTCGTTGCCGTAGGCCTCGAGCGTCTCCTCCTGGCCGTGGGTCATCAGGTAGATGTTGAACTGGTCGACGCCGATCGACTCGAGCTCCTTCAGCTTCTTGGTCGCGCCCGCCGAATCGCCGAGGACGCAGAAGCGGTCGCAGATCTCGTCCGTCACGAACTCGCCGTGCTTCGCGCCCACCCGGGAGTGCTCGCTGTAGTCGTAGAACTTGCGCGCCTCGACGTAGTCGGTGAGCGCCTGCGGGATCGTCGAGCCGTCGGTGCCGTAGCGGTCGATCAGGTCCTGGACGTGGTTCGAGACCATCGCCGGAAACCAGCGCACCTGCTCCCGAGCGTCCGCGATGTCGTCGGAGATGTGGCTCGGCGCGCTGACGATGCACTTGAGCGCGGCCGGGTCTCGCCCCGCCTCCGTCGCCGCCTTCCGAGCGGTCTCCATGATCCACTGGATGATGTCCGGATCGGCGAGCTGGATGATCACGCCGTCGCCCTGCCGCCCGGCCACCGCGAGCGCCTTCGGCCCGTAGCCGGCGACGTGCATCTCGATCTCCGGCTGCTCCGGCCGCACCCATTTGAGCTGGAGTTGCTTCTCGTTCCACGTCACTTCCTCGCCGTTCATGAACGGCTTGATCATCTTCAGCGCTTCCTCGAACTCCGCGACCTTCATCGGCTGGCGGCCGACGGTGCGGACGGCGGAGTCGCCGCGGCCGATCCCCATGATCATCCGCCCGTTCGAGATGTCCTGCAGGGTCGCGTAGGCGCTCGCGAGCACCGTCGGGTCGCGTGTCGCCGGGTTCGTGACCATGTGACCGAGCTTGATCGTCGAGGTCTCCCTGGCGAGGAGCGCCATCACGGGCATCGATTCCTGCCAGAGCAGGTGCGAGTCGTACGTCCAGCCGTACTCGAAGCCGTGCGATTCGGCGAGCTTCGTCAGCTCGATCAGACGCGTGTAGGGCGGATCGGGCAGGACGGTGACGCCGAAGCTGAGCATGGGCTCTCCAGTGGTCGGGGGAGGGAAAGCGGCATTCTCCCGCGAATCGGGCTGGGTGGCAACGTGGCCCTACTACCTCTTCGCGGTTGTCGCGGGGGCGATGTTGCCGTTCCAGTTCGGGATCAACTCGGCGCTGGCGCGCTACGTCGACGGCTCGGCGCGCGCGTCGCTCGTCTCGTTCGTCGTCGGCGCGCTCGCCCTGCTCGCCGCGGTGCTCGTCTTCTTCCGCGGTGTCCCGTCCGCCGAACGCGCGGGGGACGCGCCCTGGTGGGTCTGGGTCGGTGGCCTTCTGGGCGCGTTCTACGTGCTCGGGAGCGTCGTCACCGCGCCGAAGCTCGGCGCCGCCACCCTCGTTGCCCTGATCCTCGCCGGCCAGGCGGCGGCGTCGCTGACCGTCGACCATTTCGGCCTCGTCGGCTTCGAGGAGAATCCGATCACGCCCGGTCGGCTGCTCGGGATCGGGCTCGTCGCGGTCGGGGTTGTGCTCGTCCGCGTCTTCTGAGAGCTCGGCTCAGCCGGTCGCGGCCTCGGACGAGCGGCCGTCCTGAATCGTCACGACGACGACGCGATCCTCCTCTTCGAGGTGCTCGTAGACGATCACCATCCACCTCCACGGGCCGAGGACGAAACGGAAGCCCTCCCAGCCGCTCGTCCGGAGAAGCGTGCCGAGCCGCGGGAACCGGCCGAGGGAGCCGAGCGAGCGCTTCACTCGCTCGCCGGCATCCGGCGGCAGGCGATGCGTGATCCTCAGGCGCGCGAGATCCTCGGCGGCGGCCGTGCTGAGCTCGACCGGGACCACGGGCTACAGCTCGTCGAGCGGGATCGTCTCGCCCCTGCGAGCCTGCTCCCGACCGAGCCGCGCCCGCTCCAGAGCGCCGGGGATCCCGTTCAGGAGCTCGACCATCGAATCGGCGTCGATGTCGGCTTCGTCGATCGCGCGAGAGAGTAGCGAGCGAGCGAGCGTGCCCTCCTGTGTGTAGGCCTGCTCCGCCATCCGGGCGAGCTTCTCGGCGTGCTCGGGGTCGAGCGTGACGTTGAGGCGGCTGGTAGGCATATTACAT
>JBPCJB010000112.1:0-7800 GCA_051005735.1 Gaiellaceae bacterium
CTCGGCCCGCAACTCGAGCAGGTCGATCAAGTCGCAGGTCGCCCTGAAGGGATCTGCGATGTGCAGGCCGTCCGCGCCGCGAGCGGCGAGCAGCTCACCGTCGACCTCGGCGACGAGCAGCGGGCTCGGCGGCAACCGCCGGTCGGCGAGCTGCGCCAAGCGGGACAGGGAGACTTCGTCGCCCGGCCCTGCCTCTCGGAGCACGATCCGCCGGCGCGCCACGACCGCGGCCGCGAGGGCCGGCGGCCGCTCGTCGCCTACGCGACGCCGCGCCACCGGCGCCGGTACGCCCGCTCGTCGAGCGTCGAGTCGGCGCCGAACGCGACGGCCAACGGGCCGATCACGACGATGAAGATGAGCACTGCGATTGCCATGCTCGGAGTTTCGACGGTTAGCGGCATAAGCACAAGTCGAGGTAGTGTTCAGTTCGATCATGGAACCTGATCGATCGTCGGAGCGGTGGCTGGGGGTCGAGGTACGGCATCTGGCCGCGCTCGAGGCTGTCGCGCGCGAAGGCTCCTTCGGCCGTGCCGCGGAGGCGCTCGGCTACACCCAGTCGGCGATCAGCCAGCAGATCCAGACGCTCGAGCGCATCATCGGCGAGCGCCTGCTCGAGCGGCCAGGCGGCCCGCGAGCTGTCTCGCTGACCGAGGCGGGCAGGCTGCTCCTGCGCCATGCCGAGGCGATCGTCGCCCGGCTCCACGCCGCTCAGGCCGACATGACGGCGCTCGTCCAGGGCCAGGCCGGTGGGCTGCGGATCGGCACCTTCCAGAGTGTCGGCACCAAGGTGATTCCCGAGCTGATGCGTCGTTTCCTCGACGCCTGGCCGCGAGTCGAGCTCGAGCTGAAGGAGTCCACCTCGGACGACGATCTCCTGCGGCTCGTCGAGCGCGGCGAGCTCGACCTGACGTTCGCGATGCTCCCGCTCCTGGAGGGGCCGTTCGAGTTCCAGGAGCTGATGCGCGACCCCTACGTCCTTGTCGTCCCTGCTGAGCACGAGCTCGCCGACCGCGACCGCGCGAGCCTCGGTGAGCTCGACGGGCTCGCGGTGATCGGCAACCGAGCCTGCCGCAGCACCTCGTTCGTCGAGCGCGATCTGGAGCTTCGCGGCCTCCGCGCGGAGATCGGGTTCCGTTCGGACGACAACGGCACGCTGCAGGGCCTCGTCGCAGCGGGCCTCGGCGCCGCCCTCGTCCCTCTCCTCACCGTCGACGTGCACGACGAGCGAGTGCGCGTGCTCGTCCTCGATCCGGGGATCCCGGAACGCCGGATCGCGCTCGCCTGGCACGGCGACCGTCACCGCTCGCCCGCGGCGCGAGCCTTTCTCGAGCTCGCCGCAGAGGTCTGCGCGGGCGTCAGGCTCGAGCTGCCGCAGCCCGTCTAGCCAACGTCCTCGAGCAGGCTCATCGCTCGAGGCGCTCGATCACCGCGGCGATCGCCTGGCCGAAGCCGATGCACATGCAGGCGATCCCGTAGCGAGCCTCGCGGCGCTCGAGCTCGTTCAGCAGCGTCGCCGTGACGCGGGCGCCGGTAGCGCCGAGCGGATGCCCGAGCGAGATCCCGCCCCCGTTCGGGTTGATGTCAGCGAAGCGATCCTCGAGCCCCGCATCCTTCGCGAACTGGAGCACGACGCAGGCAAAAGCCTCGTTGACCTCGATGACCGCGATGTCGTCCCACGTGAGCCCCGCCCGCTCGAGCGCCTTGCGGCACGCCTCGGGGTTCCCGTGCAGCATCCGGTACGGATCGACGCCCGAGAGGCCGAACGAGACGAAGCGCGCGCGTGGCTCGAGCCCGAGGCGCGATGCGGCGGCTTCGCTCGTCACGAGCACGGCGGCGGCGCCGTCGACGATCTGGCTCGAGTTCCCGGCAGTGACGACGCCGTCGGGGACGAAGGCGGGGGCGAGCGCGGCGAGCTTCTCGGCCGAGGTGTCGACGCGCGGCGCCTCGTCGACGCCGAAGAGGACGGCCGCGCCGGCGGCGCCGGTCTCCACGGGGACGATCTCGTTCTCGAAGTTCCCGGCCTCGATCGCGGCGAGCGCGCGGCGATGCGACTCGAGGGAGTAGGCGTCGAGCGCCTCGCGCGAGATCTCCCACTCGGCGGCGATCGCCTCGGCGGAGATTCCCTGCGGCACGATCTGCCAGCGCTCGGTCACCTGCTCGGAGAGGTCGCCGCCGTTCGAGCCCATCGGGACGCGCGACATCATCTCGACGCCGGCCGAGACGACGACGTCGAGCTGCCCGGCCCAGATCGCGGCGGCCGCGTTGAAGTTCGTCTGCATCGAGGAGCCGCACTGCCGATCGACGGTCGTGCCGCAGACGGTCTCGGGCCAGCCGGCCGCCATCGGCGCCATCCGGCCGATGTTCCAGCCCTGCTCACCGATCTGGGTGACGCAACCCATCTGCACGTCCTCGACCTCACCGGCATCGAGGTCGTGCCGCGCGATCAGGCCGTTCAGCACCTGCGCCGCGAGGTCGTCTCCGCGGATGCCGGCGAGCGATCCGTTCCGCTTCCCGATCGGGCTGCGGACGGCGTCGACGATCAGCGCATCTGGCATCTCGTCAGCCTACCGCGTCCCAGCGCGCCCACAGCGTCGGCGGCTTGCGGAAGACGAGCCCGCGCGCCGCGCTCGGCCGCTCCGGATCGAGGCGCACGCCCGGCAGTCGCGCGAGCAGTCGCCCCAACGCGACCTGCGCCTCCAGCCGGGCGAGGTGCATCCCGATGCAGACGTGCGGTCCTTGCGCGAAGGTCACGTGCAGCCGGGCGTTCTCGCGCGAGAGGTCGAAGCGATCGGGCGCCTCGAAAACGGCCGGGTCGCGGTTCGCCCCCGCGAGCGAGACCGTCACGAGCTCGCGCTCGTCGATGCGGGCGCTGCCGAGCGCGACCTCGCGCGTCGTGTAGCGGTCGACGACCGCGGCGGCCGGCTCGAGGCGAAGCGATTCCTCGACGGCGGCGCCGACGAGAGCCGGATGGCGCTCGAGTAGGTCCCGCTGCTCGCGGCTCTCGAGCACGTGCAGGATCGCGTTCGCGATCATCCCCTCGGTGGTCTCGATCCCGCCGAAGAGGAGTACGGCGGCGTTGGAGACGACCTCACTCCCGCTGAGTCCGTCTCCAGCCGCGGCCGCAGAGGCGACGAGCGAGCTATCCGGATCGCGGCCGAAGACCCGCTCGACGCTGACTCGGAGCCGCTCGAAGGCCTCCGCCGCTGCGGGCGCCGCCGGCTGTCCGGCCGTGATCGAGGTCACGCCCGCGACGATCGAGTCGTACCAGCCCAGAACCTCGGCCGAGTCGTCCGCGTCGAGCCCGAGTGCCTGCACCATCGCCGCAACCGACAGTGGCCCGGCGAGGCTGCGGCGCAGCTCCGCCTCGCCCTTGGGCTCGATTGCGGCGAGCAGCCGATCGACCTCTGCGCCGACGAAGCCCTCGAATCGCGCTCGGACCGCGTCGAGCCGGAAGGGACGCGCGAACGGATCCCGATGGCGGGCGTGCTCGGCGCCGTCGAGCGAGAGCATGCTCGAGCCCACAACCTGACCCGTCGAGAAGCGGGGATCGTCGACGGTGTAGGTCTCCGCGTCGCGCATCACCTCGAGGGCAACATCGCGCCGGGTGACGAGCCAGCCGTCGAGCGCGGGCAGCCACGAGACCGGCTCTCGCTCCCGCAGACGAGCAAGGAGCGGGTGCGGGTCGCGCTCCAGCTCCTCGATCGTGGCCGAAGCTCCGACGGGAAATCTCGCGACGCGCGCCTCGTTCACTCCGCGGCCACCGCGTACAGACGCCAGGCGCCCGGCACACCCTTCAGCTCACGCTCGCCACGATCCTCGAACTGGAGCCCAGAACCGGCGACGAGGTCTCTGACCGTGGCCGAGACGAGCACCTCGCCTTCGCCCGCAGCGGCGGAGATCCGCGCGCCGATCACGACCGCGACTCCCGCCAGCTTCCCGTCGAGTTGCTGGCACTCGCCGGTATGGATCCCGGCGCGCACGCCGAGACCGATCCGGGCGAGCCCCGCACGGATTGCAACTGCGGAACGCACCGCCCGGGCGGGGCCGTCGAAAGCCGCGAAGAACCCGTCGCCCGCGACGTCCAGCTCCCGACCTCGGAAGCGGACGAGCTCCTGCCGGACGGTCGCATGGTGTCCTTCGACCAACTCGGCCCACCGACGGTCTCCCAGCTCCACGGCCTTCTCCGTCGAGCCGACGAGATCCGTGAACAGGATCGTCGCCAGCACCCGATCGGGTTCCGGACCACGTCGCACCCCGGTGAGGAACACCTCGACCTCGTCGATGACCTGATCGGTGTCCACGGGTGGGAGCTCCCCGCGAGCTCGACGAAGCGGGCGCCGGGCACCCGCGCCGCGATGTAGCGGCCCTCCTCGACCTTGGAGTCTCGATCGCCGCTGCGATGGAGCACCAGGGTTGGGACGGCGATCGCCGGGAGGACGCCGCGAACGTCGATCTGGCTGTGCATCAGGATCAGGTCGCGCGCCGTGCCCGGGCTCGCGGCCGCCCGGGTGCGCCGAAGCCACCAGTTGGCGAGCGCCTCATCCGTATCTGCGCCCATCCTCGCTCGGTCTGCCTCGGTGCCCCAGTCGCGCTCGACCTCGGCCGCGTAGGCCTGGCGCTCCTCCCAGGTCGCCGCCCACGGATAGTCGTCGTCCGGATCGCGCCGCTTCGCATAGGAGGCGTAGAGCACGAGCGCCGACACGCGCTCGGGATACGTGGCCGCGAAGAGGCAGCACATCGGGCCTCCCTCCGAGTAGCCGAAGAGCGCCGCGCGCTCGCTGCCGACGGCGTCCAGCACCGCGCGAACGTCGTCCATGCGCGTCTCGAGATCGGGAAGTCCGACCGCCCGATCCGAGAGACCGGTGCCGCGCTTGTCGAACAGGATCAGCCGCGCGAACGAGGAGAGGCGCCGGAGCAAGTGGGCATAGCGAGGCTCCTCCCAGTCGATGTCGAGGTGGGAGACGAATCCGGGGACGAGCACGAGGTCGAGCGGCCCCTCGCCCACGACCTGGAAGGCGATGTTGACCTCGCCGTATCGCGTCTCGGGGAGCATAGGCTCCTACTATGGCTGCGACGCTGAACGAGCGAAAGCTGCTGATCGGCGGCGAGTGGGTCGAGACCGGCGAGTGGATCGAGGTGCGCTCGCCCTATGCCGGCGAGGTCGTGGGGCGCGTGCCGAAGGCGGGAGCGGACGAGACGCGACGCGCGATCGACGCTGCGGAGCGGGCGATGGGCGAGCCGCTGCCGGCGCACAAGCGGGCCGAGATCCTCGTCCGGGTCACCGGCTATCTCGGACGCCGGCACGAGGAGGTCGCGCAGACGATCTCGGCCGAGGCCGGCAAGCCTCTGAAAGCCGCGCGCGTCGAGGTGGCGCGCGCGATGTCGACCTACACGATGAGCGCCGTCCAGGCCCGAACGCTCGCCGGCGAGATGGTGCCGATGGACGCCTCACAGGCTGGCGCCGGCAAGCTCGCGTTCACGCTGAGGTTGCCGATCGGCGTGGTCGGTGCGATCTCGCCGTTCAACTTCCCGCTCAACCTCGTCGCGCACAAGATCGCACCCGCGCTCGCCGCTGGCTGCGCAGTCGTGCTGAAGCCAGCTTCGCAGACGCCGCTCTCCGCGCTTCTGCTGGCGGAGCTCGAGACCGAGGCGGGACTGCCGCCGGGCTGGCTGAACGTCGTCGTTGGGCCAGCCTGCGAGATCGGCGACGTCGTCGAGGACGAGCGGGTGCGCGCGCTCACGTTCACCGGCTCGGGCGCCGTCGGTTGGAAGCTCGCCGAGCGGGCGCCGCGGAAGCGCGTCAACCTCGAGCTCGGGAATGCCACGCCCGTGCTCGTCGAGGCCGACGCCGACCTCGAGACGGCCGCGACGAAGCTCGCCGCAAACGCCTTCTCGTTCGCGGGCCAGAGCTGTATCTCGGTCCAGCGAATCTACGTCCGGCGCGCGGCCTACGACGAGCTGCTCGCGCGCTTCCTGCCGAAGGTCGAGAAGCTCGTCATTGGCGATCCGGCCGCCGAGGAGACGGACGTCGGCCCGCTGATCGACGGCGAGAGCCGCGACCGCTTTCTCGAGTGGGTCGAGGAGGCGCGAGCAGCCGGCGCAGAGGTGCTGACGGGCGGCACGCTCGAAGGAGAGCTCCTCCGGCCGACGGTGCTCGCGAACGCAGGGCCGGAGCTGAGGGTCTCGTGCGAGGAGGTCTTCGGCCCGGTCTGCACCGTGACGGCCTACGACACGCTCGACGAGGCGATCGAGCTCGCGAACGGGACGCGCTACGGCCTCCAGGCGGGGATCTTCACGAGCTCGCTCGAGACAGCGCTTGCGGCGGCCCAGCGGCTCGAGTTCGGCGGCGTCACGATCAACGAGGCGCCGACCTTCCGGGCCGATCAGATGCCCTACGGCGGGGTCAAGGATTCCGGGAACACGCGCGAGGGGCCTGCCTGGGCCGTGCGCGAGCTGACCGAAGAGCGTCTCGTCGTGATCGATCTCTAGTCCGCCGCCACCGCTGCTAGATTCGGCCCCTCGATGCCGCGCCTACCGCTGCTCCATCGTCTCCTGCCGCAGCGCTCCGGCTCCGACGCCGAAAACGGCCAGCCGGCAGCCGCGACCCCAGCGGCGCCGAAGCCTCGCCGGCGCCCCACGCCGCCCCCCGGCGAGCTCCGCCGCGAGCGGCGAGCGCTGCTGCGGCTCCGCGAGGAGCGGTTGCGCGATCTCGGCGGGATCGCGCTCGAGATGTACCGTCGCGACCGCTTCCGGGAGGACCTCGTGCTCGAGCGCTGCGCGGAGCTGATCGGGCTCGAAGCCCGGATCCACGAGCTCGAGGCGCTCCTCGGGAACGCGAAGCCGCTGGCGGGAGTTCCGCGCAGCGCCCGCTGCGACTGCGGCGCGCCGCTCCTCTGGGGCTCGCGCTTCTGCGCCAACTGCGGCCGCCCCGTGCCGGCCGAGACGCCACGATGAGCGACCCCAACTTGCGCTGCCCGCGCTGCTCGGCCGAGGCGGCGCCCGGACAGGAGTACTGCCTCGACTGCGGTCTGCGCCTCCCCCAAGGTCGAACCCGGCCGGTGGAGCGCGCCACGGCGGGCCTGGCTGCGCGGCAGCCGTGGGCGGCCGGTTGGCTCCTCCCGACCGTGTTCGGGCTCGTGATCGCGATCCTGGGCACCGGGGCCGCGATCGCGATCTCCTCCGACGGCGAGGTGGCGGAGGCCGTGCCGACGGCCACCGGCGGAAGCCGCACCGCTCCCCCGAGCGCTCCCGGGCCAACCGCACCCGAGCCCCCGACCGGAACCGCGGCAGCACAGCCTCTGCCACCCCCGGCCGCTTCGCCGCCGGCGTCGCGCAATCCGCGCGCGATCTCCTGGCCCACCGGCCGGCGCGGCTGGACGATCGTCCTGCTCTCGCTGCCCCAAGACGGCGGCCGTGCGGCCGCGCGGGCGAAGGCGGACGACGCGCGCGAGGGAGGTCTTCGACGCGTGGGAATCCTCGACTCCTCCCGCTTCGCGAGCCTCCACCCCGGCTACTACGTCGTCTTCCAGGGTGTGTTCGAGTCGGAGACGGAGGCCGCGAGCGCGCTCCAGCGGGCGCGCACGGTCTTCCCGGCCGCCTATCAGCGCGCGATCGTTCCCTGAGTCCTGCGTTCCAGCGTCGTTTCTCGAGCATCCTGAAAGCGAACTTTCGGCAAAGACTTTGTAACAACGCTCGGAAGTCCGTATACTCGCTCGCGGAAACCTCGCCCGATCGACGCAAACGGCCTGATCAGGGGATTCGACAGGAGCGCTGACCGCCTGGATGGAAGCACACCTTCTG
>JBPCJB010000113.1:0-5974 GCA_051005735.1 Gaiellaceae bacterium
CGTAGCGCTGACCCGCGACCGGGACGACTATCGCGGCGGCAACCGCGAGCGGGCGCGCTTCTGCAACGGCCGCGGCGCGGCGCTGATGATCAGGATCCACGCTGACGGCTCCGCGGATCCTTCCAGGCATGGAGCCGCGACTCTTGTGCCGGCGCTCCGGCGCGGCTGGACCGACGACGTCCACCAGGCGAGTTTGCAGGCCGGTCGGCTCGTCCAGCGCGAGCTCGTCCGCGCGACGGGAGCCCGCGACCGCGGCGTCGTCGAGCGCGCCGACCTGACCGGCTTCAACTGGGCCGACGTGCCGGTCGTGCTCGTGGAAACGGGCTTCCTGACGAGTCCGGCCGAAGGAGTCCGCTTGCGCTCGCAGGCGTACCAGCGCCGGATCGCACAGGCGCTTGCGAGAGCGGTCGCGACCTTCGCGATGCCGAGGCGACCGTGAGAATGCGGATCAGCCCGCGCGACGACTGATCCGGTAGACGACGCCGCGGCCCCAGTCGCCGACGAGCAGCGCACCGCCGCCCGGCTCGACCGCGAGTCCGAGCGGATGATCGAAGCCGTCGGCGAACGTCGTCGACCGGCCGGTGCGGACATCGACGCGCACGAGCTTGCGGCCCCAGCGCTCGCTCAGGTACTGACCCCACTCGGCGACGAAGAGCCGGCCGCGCCAGAAGGCAAGGCTGTCGGCGGACGAATGCGGCTCGAGCAGGGCGACCGGCTTCGTCACGCCGCGGCAGCTTCCGCGCAGCTCGCGATCCCGCCAGCTCGACCAGCAGCCGGGCCAGCCGTAGTGCGCGCCCTGCTCGACGCGCACGATCGTCTCGGCCGGTTCGCTCTCGCCGAGGTCGTCACGCGCGTTGTCGGAGGCATAGAGCCGGTCGTTGCCCGGTTCGAACGCGAGGCCGAACGGGTTCCGCAGGCCGCGGGCGACGATCCGGAGATCGCTGCCGTCCTGGCGCACAGAGAGGATCGCGCCGCTCCGTCTGTCTTTCTCCACGCAGGCGTTGCAGGTGGAGCCGCTGCCGAGGTAGAGGCGGCCGTCGGGGCCGAGCGCGACCGTGTCCTGCTGGTGGCGCCCGAACGGGAGCCCGGCGAGGATCGTCCGCCGCGAGACGACCCGCTTGCCGCTCACGACGAGCCGGTGCAGCGATCCCTGGGCGGAGACGAAGAGCGTCGAGCCGCTCCACGCCAGCCCGAGCGGAGTCCGGAAGCCGCGGGTCACGATGCGGGGGCGGGCCGTTCCGCGTCCGATCGCGACGACTTCGCCCTTCTCCTGCGTCGCGTAGAGGATTCCGTCCTGGCCGAAGGCGAGCGCGGTCGGGCGCCTGAGTCCTGTGGCATAGAGCTCGGCCGTGTACCCGCGCGCGAGCTTCAGGGCGGGGGCGAGGCTGTGGGAGCGCTGCGGCGTGGCCGCGGGCGGCGCGCTCACGAGCGCAACGACGGCCATCAGGCCGGCGAAGGCGACAATAGCGGGGGCCGGTGCGCCCCGCCGGCGCTTCGGCGTCAGATCTCCCAGGGGTCCGGGGTCTCGGCGTCCGGCTCGTCCGCGCGGCGCTGGCGCAGGAAGCCGAACCGCCGCCGCGGCTCGGATTCCGACTGGGAGTCCGATTCGGGATCCGATTCGAGATCCGACCCAGGATCGACGGCCGCGGGCGGAATGGACGGCGCGCTTGCGGCGCTCTCGGTCTCCACTTCGGCCGCTGCGGGCTCGGCGCCGGTGGCGGCCTCGGGAGGCTCCGGCTCGACCGCCTGGAGCTCGTCGGCCTCGGCGTCCACGAGCGCCGGCTCCGCTACCGCCTCCGGCTGCGTCTCGGACTCGGAGTTGGGCTCGGGCTCGGGCGCCGGCTCCGGCTCGAGCTCGGGCGTCGGCTCGGGTTCCAGGACGAGCTCGAGCTCGGGCTCGGCTTCCGCAGGGGGTTCGGCCTCGAGCGCGGGCGGCGGCTCGGGCTCCGATTCGGGGTCGGGCTCGGCGACGGGATCCGGCTCCGGCTTCGATTCCGGAAGCGGCTCGGCCTCGAGCTCGGGCGGGAGCTTCGTCACGACCGTGTGCGACTCCGAGTCGTCCGGCGCCTCGACCACCGTCGCCTCGACCACCGGCTTGCTCCAGGGGCCCGTGCTCTCGCTCGCCCCTTCCTCGGCGACCCCGGCGGGGCCGGCGACGGCGTCGAGCCGCCAGCGCGCGCGCGTCGCCGCCGTGGCCACCTCCGAGAGCACGACGAGCGCGAGCGCGGTCGCCATCACGATCACGATCGCGGTTGTCGACAGGTCGGCGAGGCCGGCAAAGAGCGCGCTCAGCAGGAGGAACGTGGCCTCGAGCGCGAAGCGTGGAACGGCGACCGCCCGGCTCACCGGAGCAGGCACCGAGGCGATCCAGTCCGGCCCGATCCGCTGGGACAGCGGCTCGCTTCTGCCCGAGTCGTCCTCGAGCGGCCACGACTCGTCGTCGTAGCGGTCGCTGCTCGACGGCCGTCGCTCGAGCCGCTCCTGCTCGAGTCGCTCCTGCCGGAGGGCCCGCAGCTCCTCGCGTAGCTCTCCTGCGACCGACTCGAGCTCGTGCACGCGCTCGGCGAACGCGGCGAACGCCTCCTCGACCCGCACCGCGTCGTATCCCTCCTCCGAGCGACGGAGCTCGTCGGTTTGCGGCAGCTCGGTCATCGCCCGGAAGTATGCCCCGACCGAACGGAGGTCAGAGCTCCTCGCCGCCGACTCGCGCCCGCAGCTCGGCGCCGCGACGGCCGGGCCGGAGTGGCGGCGTCGCTCGCCCTGCGCCGTCGCGAATCCCGGCCACGACCTCGCGGAGGGTCTCGTCCGCGGGATGAGTCGGAGTCCAGCCGAGCTCCGAGCGAGCCCGCGCTGTGTCGAGCACGGGCGAGCCGAGGGCGAGGTCGATCCAGTCCGGCGAGGTCGGCTGCAGGCGGGCGAGCCAAGTCGCGCGCGCCGCGCCGCGCAGCATCGCCGCCGAGAGCTTGAGGGTGCGCGTCTCGAGCGCGGTCGCGATCGCAGTCGGGTCGAGCACCGGCTCGCCGGCGATGTTGAAGGCGCCGCGAGCGTCCGAGAGGGCTGCGCGGCGGTAGGCGTCGCCGACGTCGTCCGCGTGGACGAGCTGCAGCGTCAGGCCCGGGACGTCCGGGACGAACGGGATCCACCCCGGTCGGAGGAAGGCGGTGGGAAGGAACGGCCCGGCGAAGAGGCGCCGCTGGCCGCTCGCGGCGTCGCGTTTCGTCGTCACCGCCGGACGCATCCGGACGACGCGCAGGTCGGGACGATCGGCTTCGAGCCGATCGAGTCGTCGCTCGACCTCGGCCTTCTGCCGTGAGTACCAGCTCGCCTGGATCCCCTCGGTCGGCCAGCTCTCGTCGACCGGCTGCGCGTCGGCTCGCCGCGAGTAGGCGCCGACCGAGGACGCGACGACGAGCGCGGCGACACCCGCCTCGACCGCGGCCTCGAACAGGCGCTGCGAGCCGTCGACGTTCGTCTCGCGGAGCGTTGCCTCGTCGTGCGAGGGCTGGATCAGCCACGCGAGGTGGACGACGCAGTCGGCGCCGCGCAGGAGTGGGGCGAGCTCGTCGCGGGTGACGTCTGCGGACGCGAACGCTGCCTTGGCGAAGCGCGCCGCCGGCAGCCTGCGCGCGATCCCGAGGATCGAGGTGACCGCGTCGTCGCGGCCGAGCGCGTCGAGGACGCTCGTGCCGACGTTGCCGGTCGCGCCCGTGACCACGATTCGCACGGCTGGCTACGGCTCCTTGGGGGCGTCCATCTCGCCGAGCGCCTCCTGGGCCTTCGCATGGATCGCCGCTCGCCGCTCCTCGAGCGATTGCCTCGACCCCTCGACCTCGTCGACGGGGGTGCCCTCGGCAGCGTCGAACTCGTCCCGGTCGTCGCCGGCGTCTCGCGCCTCTGCCAGCTTGCGCCGAAGCTCGGCGGCAGGGTCGGCAGCCGGGGCCTCGAGGGCCTCCGGCCGCCGCCGCAGGCGGAGCAGCGCCGCGACTCCCAGCCCTCCTGCGATCCAGGCCAATGCTCGTCTCATCGGGCGGATGCTACTGTGCCTCCGCTTCCTGCCTCGTCTCGCACGCGCCTGTTCCCGCTCGTGCCTGCCGGCGAGGCCGCCTAAGACCGAAGGAAGCCGAAGCCCGAGAGAGGAGCCAGGGAACGTGATCGACTACGAGATTCTGCTCATGCTGGACCCCGAGCTGCCCGGAGAGCGGCAGGAGGAGATCGTCAAGCGCACCCGCGACCTCGTCGAGCGGGGCGGGGGGACGTGGGCCGGCCAGGATCCCTGGGGCCGGCGCAAGCTCGCCTACGAGATCGACAAGAAGGGCGAGGGCGTCTACCACCTGCTCACCTTCAGCGCCGAGGCCGAGACGCTCGACGAGATCTCGCGCGTGCTCAAGATCGACGACTCGGTGATGCGTCACCTCGCGACCCGTCGTTACAGGCCAGGTTCGACCCAGCCGGTAGCCGTGGGCGGCCCCGCGCGCGAGGATGTCGCGGCACCCATCGACAGCTCGCTGGAGGAGGAGTAATGGCCCAGAACATCAACAGCGTCGTCCTCGTCGGCAACCTGACGCGCGACCCCGAGCTTCGCCACACCCCGTCCGGGACCGCCGTGACCACGCTTCGGATCGCGGTCAACGACCGGGTGAAGAAGGGCGAGGAGTGGCAGGACGCCGCGTACTACTTCGACGTCACCGTCTGGGGACGGACGGCCGAGAACTGCGCGCAGTATCTCGCGAAGGGCCGCCCCGTGGGCGTGCAGGGCAAGCTCACCTGGCGCGAGTGGGACGCGCAGGACGGCTCGAAGCGCCAGTCCGTCGAGGTCGTCGCCGACAACATCCAGTTCCTCGGCGGCCGCGACGGCGGCGGCGACGGCGGCGGCCAGTTCGTGCCCCAGGGCGCAGGCCAGTCCTCACAGCCGTCCGCTGACTTTCCGTCCGCAGCAGCCGACGACGACATCCCCTTCTAGGAGAGACGAATGGCACAGCCGAAAACCCAGGATCGGACGCGCAGCAAGCGTCCGGGCTCCTCCACGGCCCCAGGCCGGCGGAAGAGCTGCCTCTTCTGCAAGGACAAGGTCGAAGAGGTCGACTACAAGAACGTGAACCAACTCCGGCGCTACATCTCGGAGAAGGGCAAGATCCGCAACCGGCGGATCAGCGGCGCCTGCCGGCGACACCAGCGGCAGGTCGCGGTCGCTGTCAAGCGGGCCCGCGAGATGGCGCTCCTCCCGTACGTGGAGGCCAAGTAGCGATGGAGGTGATCCTCCTCAAGGACGTCGAGAAGGTCGGCCTCCGCGGCGAGGTCGTGAACGTCGCCCGCGGCTACGCCCGCAACTTCCTGCTCCCGCGCAGGCTCGCCGAGCTCGCGAGCGTGGGCCGCGTGGCGGAGCTGAAGAGGATCGACGAGCAGCGGGCGCGGCACGAGGCTCGCAGCGTCGATCAGGCCCAGGAGATCGCGGAGCTCTTGAACAAGACTGTGCTTCGGTTCGACGTCAAGTCGGGCCCGACGGGCGCGCTCTTCGGCTCGGTCACGACGACCGACATCGCCGACGAGCTCTGGCGCACGCGCAAGGTGCGGGTCGACCGGAAGAAGATCGACACCGACGCGCTGAAGCGGATCGGCCGCTACGCGATCCCGATCCAGGTCTTCGAGGGCGTGACGGTGGAGGTCAAGACGCTCGTCGTCCCAGAGGGCGGCGAGTTGCCGCCAGACGAGGAGCTGGCCGCGATGGAGGCCGCCGAGGCGGCCCGGATCGCCGAGGAGCAGGCGGCCGCCCAGGCTGCAAGCGGGCAAGCGGAGGTCGCCCAGATGGAAACGGGCGTCGAGTACCTCGAAGAGGAGACATCGGCGCAGACGCCTGCGGAGGCGGCCGAGGCGGCCGCGTTCGAGCTCGACGCCGACGCCCCGCCTGCGACGGAGCCCACGACCGACCCCGAGCCCGACCAAGGCTAGCTTCCCGGCGTGCTCCACAGGCCTGTGG
>JBPCJB010000114.1:0-3780 GCA_051005735.1 Gaiellaceae bacterium
CCTTCTCTAACTGGCGCTGCTAGTTGGTTTGGGAGTCGACGATCTCCGCGGCGATGTTGCCGGGCACGTCCTCGTAACGGTCGAACTGCATCGTGAAAGTGGCGCGCCCCTGGGTCATCGAGCGCACATCGGTCGCGTAGCCGAACATCTCCGAGAGCGGCACGCTCGCCTTGATCGTGGTGGCGTTGCCCATCGGGTTCATCTCCTCGATCCGGCCGCGGCGGCTCGACAGGTTGCCCATCACGTCACCGAGGAAGTCCTCGGGGGTGACGACCTCGACGGCCATCGTCGGCTCGAGGAGCTTCGGCTTCGCGCGCTTCATGGCCTCCTTGAAGGCCATCGAGCCGGCGATCTTGAACGCACGCTCCGACGAGTCGACGTCGTGATACGAGCCGTCGATCAGCTCGACCTTGACGTCGACGACGGGGTAGCCGGCCAGGATCCCGGAGTTCATCGCCTCGCGGATCCCCTCGTCGATCGGCTTGATGTACTCCTTCGGGATCTTGCCGCCGACGATCTTGTCCTCGAACTCGTAGCCCTTCCCGGGCTGCTGCGGGAGCAGGTTGATCACGGCGTCGCCGTACTGGCCCGAGCCGCCCGTCTGGCGGACGAACTTGCCCTGGATCTTCTCGGCGGGGACGGAGATCGTCTCGCGGTAGGCGACCTGCGGGCGGCCCACGTTCGCGTCGACCTTGAACTCGCGCATCAGCCGATCGACGATGATCTCGAGGTGCAGCTCGCCCATCCCGGCGATCAGCGTCTGTCCGGTCTCCTCATCGCCTGTGACGCGGAAGGTCGGATCCTCCTCGGCTAGCCGCTGCAGCCCGATTCCCAGCTTGTCCTGGTCGCCCTTGGTCTTTGGCTCGATCGCGACCGAGATCACAGGCTCCGGGAAGGTCATCCGCTCGAGCACGATCGGGGCGGAGTCGATCGCAAGCGTGTCGCCTGTCGTCGTCGACTTGAGGCCGACGCCCGCGGCGATCTCGCCGGCGGTGATCTCGTCCCGCTCCTCACGGTGGTTCGCGTGCATCTGGAGGATGCGGCTGATCCGCTCCATCTTGCCCGTCGTCGTGTTGAGGACACGGTCGCCGGACTTGAGGGTGCCCGAGTAGACCCGGAAGTAGGTCAGCTTGCCGACGAACGGGTCGGTCATCACCTTGAAGGCGAGCGCCGAGAAGGGCGCGTTCGGATCGGCGTCGCGCGTCAGCTCTCCCTCGGTCTTCGGATCGAGGCCGGCGATCGCCGGAACGTCGAGCGGGCTCGGCAGGTAGTCGATCACCCCGTCGAGGAGCGGCTGCACGCCCTTGTTCTTGAAAGCGCTGCCCAGCAGCACCGGCGTCAGCGCGTCAGCGAGGGTGCCGGCGCGAAGCGCGCGCTTGATCATCTCGGGCGTCACGAGCGACTCGTCCGTCAGGTAGGTCTCGGTCAGCTCGTCGTCGTGCTCGGCGATCGCGTCGATCAGCAGATGGTGGTACTCGTGGGCCTGCTCGGTGAGCTCGATCGGGATCTCGCCGATGGTGACCTTCTCGCCGAGGTCGTCGTCGTAGGTGATCCCCCTCATCTCGACGAGGTCGACGACGCCGCGGTGATGCTCCTCCTGGCCGATCGGGATCTGGATCGGGACCGGGTTGGCGCCGAGCTTGTCGACGATCGACTGGACGGACTTGAAGAAGTCGGCGCCCGTGCGATCCATCTTGTTGATGAATGCGATCCGCGGCACCTTGTACTTGTCGGCCTGGCGCCAGACGGTCTCGGACTGCGGCTGTACGCCCGCGACTGCGTCGAAGACAGCGACGGCGCCGTCGAGCACGCGCAGGCTCCGCTCCACCTCGACGGTGAAGTCCACGTGCCCGGGCGTATCGATAATGTTGATCCGATGGTCGCGCCACTCCGCGGTCGTCGCGGCAGAGGTGATCGTGATCCCGCGCTCTTGCTCCTGCGCCATCCAGTCCATCGTGGCGGCGCCCTCGTGGACCTCGCCCATCTTGTGGGTGCGGCCGGTGTAGTAGAGGATCCGCTCGGTCGTCGTCGTCTTGCCGGCATCGATGTGCGCCATGATCCCGATGTTGCGGACGCGGTCCAGCCCGATGCGCGAGGCTGTGGTGCTCATCTCTCGACCTACCAGCGGTAGTGGGCGAAGGCCTTGTTGGCCTGTGCCATCCGGTAGATGTCGTCCTTCTTCTTGAACGCGCCGCCCTGCTGGTTGATCGCGTCCATCAGCTCGCCCGCGATCTTCTGCTCCATCCCCTTCTCGCGCCGCTCGCGCGAGAACTGGATGAGCCAGCGAATCGCAAGCGTGCGCGCGCGGCGCTGCGGCACCTCCATCGGCACCTGGTAGTTGGCCCCGCCGACTCGGCGCGACTTGACCTCGAGCACCGGCGTCACGGTCTTGACCGCAGCCTCGAGCGCCTCGACGGCGCCCCTGCCGGTCTTCTCGGCGACGATCGCGAGCGCGTCGTAGACGAGCCGCTCGGCGGTGGAGCGCTTTCCGTCCAGCATCACCGCGTTGATGAACTGCGTCACGAGCTGGGAGCTGTGGACGGGGTCGGCGACGAGGGCGCGGGGTGTGATCTCTGCGCGACGAGGCATCAGCGCATCAGCCCCTCTTGGCTCCGTACTTGGAGCGGCCCTGCTTGCGATCGGAGACGCCCGACGTGTCGAGTGCGGCTCGGATCACCTTGTACCGGATTCCCGGCAGGTCCTTGACGCGCCCGCCGCGGATCAGGACGACGGAGTGCTCCTGGAGGTTGTGCCCCTCGCCCGGGATGTAGACGGTGACCTCCATCTGGTTCGTCAGCCGCACGCGCGCGACCTTGCGCAGCGCCGAGTTCGGCTTCTTCGGCGTCGTCGTGTAGACGCGCGTGCAGACACCGCGCTTCTGCGGGGCGCCGCGCAGCGCAGGTGTCTTCGTCTTCGCCTGCGGCGACTGACGGCCCTTGCGGACGAGCTGATTGGTGGTCGGCACTGTATCTCCTCTGAAACTCGAACCTGCACACACGACAACGGTCGGCAGGGCTCACGAACACCCTGGCCAACCGGACAGCGGATGGTAGCGGAGACGGCTCGGCGTCGCAAACGGACGATTCGGACGTCGGAGCTTGCGGAGTCGAGCCGGGAAGCGAAGCGACCCTTTAGGGGTCTTCACAGGCTGGGCATCCGCGGGAGCGGATACTCAGCCTGCGCCCAGAGAGAGGAACGGCAAGAAGCTCGAGAGCTCGACCCCGCCGACGGCGGGGAGCCGGTCGCGCACGCAACGGAGCTCCTCGAGCACGGTGTGCTGCCGACGCCAGCTCCAGCTTCGATACGCGTCGGCTTTCGCCGCAGAGCGCAGAGCTCGGATCACCGCCGGCCTCGCCTGCGCGAGCGGGATCGTGGCGAGCGGCACCGTCTCGCCGGTCACGCGCACTCGGATGAGACCATCCAGCGTCCTGATCGCGAGCGCTCCGCCCGTGGCGGCCGAGAACGCCTCTGGCGGTAACTCGGTCGCGAGCGCGACTCCGCGACCGCTCGGCAGCCACGACGGCGCCGGCTCGACCTCCACCTCCCGGGCAAGAACCGATCCGTAGGTGCCGAGGAACTGCGTCACCTCCCCGGCGGACGCTGTGCGGCGGGGCGCGAGCCGCTCCTCGAGTGCCCGGCGGCGCAGCTCGTCTCCGATCGCCCCGCGGGCGGCCGCGAGTGTCGCCCACGCCCGCGTCAGTGCAGAGAGGTACGGCGCACGACTTCCGAAGAAGCGTCGGAGGACGAAGACGCGCTCCGCTGCGAGGACATCGCGTCGAT
>JBPCJB010000115.1:0-8451 GCA_051005735.1 Gaiellaceae bacterium
AGCGCGTTGTGCGTGACGACGACGACGCTGACGTCACGCATGAGTCGGCGAAGGCCGGCCGCGCAATCCCTCCCACAGCAGGATCGCGCCGCCCGGCAGCGCCAGCGCGATCGTGACGAGGAAGAAGAGGAAGCCGGCGGCGAAGGCCGGGTCGGCGCCGATCCCGACGCTGCCGAGGAAGCTGACGAAGAACGCCTCGCGCACGGCGAAGCCGTTCAGCGTGAACGGGACGAGCAGGACGAGGAAGAAGAGAGGGCCCATCACGTAGAAGATCCGCGGTGAGAGGTCGATCCCGACGGCGCGCGCGGTGGCCCAGATCGCGAGGATGCGAACGGTCTGGACGGCGAGCGTGAGCGCGAAGACTCCGGCCAGCAACCCCGAGTGCTCGCGGAAGACATGCACGCCCTCGTAGACGGAGCGCACCGGACGCTCGAGGCGCAGGCGGCGCAGCAGCGGGCTTGCGCGGCGCAGGAGCGGCCGGGCGCCGCGGGCGAAGAAGACGAATCCGAGCACCATCGTCCCCAGGACGAACGCGCCCTCGAGCCAGAGGTACGCGCCGACGTCGTAGCGGCCGACCGCCAGCACGAAGCCGACCGCGCCGAGCAGCACCGTCGCCGCGCCGCCGAGCGCCCGCTCGAGGAGGACGATTGCGCTGATCCCGCCGAGCCGCGCCGGGTGCCGCCGCGAGGTCTCGAGGATCCGGACGGCGTCGCCGCCGAGCGAGGTCGGCAGGATTTGCCCGGCCGCATAGGCAACGAGATAGGCGCGCGTCAGCCAGGGGAGCCGTTCGCGCATTCCCTGCGAGGCGAGGAGCCACTGCCAGCGGAGCGCCATCGGCACCGTCGTCAGGATCATGATCGCGACCGCGAGCGCGAACCACCACGGGCTCGCATCGCGCAGTACGTCGACGGTCGTGCCGACATCGACCTTCCAGACGAGGTAGGCGGTCGCAAGGCCGGTGAAGAGGAGCGTCGCGAGCGGGCGAAGCCACAGTCTCATGCGCGGTCGCGGATCCGGTGCAGCGCCTCGAGCACGTCGCCGATGTCCTCTTCCGAGTGCGCCGGCGAGAGGGGCAGCGACAGGATCTCGTCGCCGGCGCGCTCGGCAACGGGAAGCGACGGCTGCTCCGGGAAGCGCTCGCGGTACCAGGTCAGCCGGTGGACGGGCAGGAAGTGAATCGAGGTCGAGATCCGCTCCTCGCCGAGCGCGAGCTGGAGCTCGTCGCGGGTGAGGCCGAAGCGCTCGGCGTCCACGCGGACGATGTAGAGGTGGAGCGCGTGCGTGTCGCGCGGGTCGCGCGCGAGCGGCTCGATCCCGTCGAGCTCGGCGAGGCTCTCGTCGTAGAGCTCGAACTGGCGCTGCCGGCGCGACGAGTGCTCGGGCAGCTTGTCGAGCTGGACGAGCGCGATCGCGGCGAGCACGTCGGAGAGGTTCGCCTTGTAGCCGGGAACGGTGAGGTCGTACAGCGAGCCGTCGCCGCGCCGCATCAGGCGGAGGTTGCGGATCGCCTCGGCGACCGCCTCGTCGTTCGTCGAGACGAGCCCGCCCTCCCCGGCCGCGATGTTCTTCGTCGCGTAGAGCGAGAAGCAGGTCGCCGCGGAGAGGCCGCCGAGCTTGCGGCCCCGGTAGGCACTCTCGGCGGCGTGCGCGGCATCCTCGATCACCGGGATCCCGAGCTCCCAGATCGGATCCAGGTCGCAGGGCTGGCCGGCGAGGTGGACGGGCATGATCGCCTTCGTCCGCTCGGTGACGGCGGCTTCGATCAGCGAGGGGTCGATGTTCAGGTCGCCCTCGCGGACGTCGACGAAGACGGGGCTCGCGCCCACGTGGATCACGACGTTCGCGGTCGCAGGCCAGGTGATCGGCGACGTGATCACCTCGTCGCCGGCGCCGACGCCGAGTGCGACGAGGGCGAGGTGCATTGCCGCGGTCCAGGACGCCACGGCGAGCACGTGCTTCGCCTCCAGGTACTCGGCCATGCGCTCCTCGAGGAGCGCCGCGCGCGGGTCGGTCGTCAACCAGCCCGAGCGAAGCGCGTCGGCGACGGCTTCGATCTCCTCCTCGCCGATCGCGGGAGGCTGGAAGCCGAGCTGCTTTTCGCGCGTCACGAGACGACGAAGCGTAGTGCGCCGGCCGCACGGCGAGCGCGCTCGAGCGCGTCGTCGCGGCTCGCGCCGGTCGCGAGGATCGCGCCGGCCCGGTCGGCCCCGCGCAGCAGCGGCCCGAAGCGCCAGCCCGGTGCGCGGTAGAACCTCACCTCCGCGACGCCGTCGACGCCCTCCGCCTCCTCCACCCCTTCCACCGAGCGGAGCTCCCCCTCGGGCGCGACGAGGAAGAGGACGCACGCGCCGCCGACGAGACCCGGGCCGGATGAAGTTTGTGTTGGAACAACACTTGCCTCTCTTCCCAGCGCGAAGTCGAGCGCCAGGTCGTTCAGGGGAACGCCCGTAGCGAGCTCGCAGAGCTCGGCGTCGTGACCGCCCCCGAGTCGCGCGGCCAGCTCAACCACGCAGGGTCCGTCCTCGCCGACGCGGATCTGAGTGTAGGTCGGCCCGTTCCGAATCCCGAGCGCCTCCGCCGCACGGCGGGCCGCGTCGACGAGCGCTTGTGTTGAAACAACACTAAGTCCGCTCGGCCAGGCATGGGCGAGCGCGACGCCGAACGCCGGCGGCTCGGCGGTCATCCGGTCGGTCACGGTGAGCGGGTGGAAGACCCCGTCGAGCGAGACTCCGTTCACCGTCACCTCCGGGCCCTCGACGTACTCCTCCGCGATGAACGTGCCGTTGCGCGAGGCAGCCCGCGCGGTCTCGATCGCCGTCGGAAGGTCGCGCTCGTCGAGGACGAGCGTCAGCCCGCGCTGGCCCTGCCGATCCGGAGCCTTGACGACGCACGGAACCCGAAGCTCGTCGAGCAGCCGAGGCTGAGGGAGCCCGGCCGCGGCGAAGCGCTGACGCTGACGCGACTTGGAGGTCGCGAGCACCGCGGTGGCGCCGTCGATCGAATGCGGCAACCCGAGCCGCTCCGCCAGTCGCGCCGCGATTCCAACCGTCCAGTCTGCGCCGGGCGAGATGACGCCGTCGATCCGCTGCGCCCGCGCGAGCCGGTCGATCGCCGGCTCGTCCTCCGTCGAGATCACGGCGCGCGTGTCCGCATAGCGGAAGCCCGGAGCGGCGGGATCGCGGTCGACCGCGAGCACGTGCAGGTCGCGCTCGCGCGCCGCGCGCAGGAGGCCGAGCTGCGCCGCCCCGGCGCCTAGAACGAGGAGACGCGGTCGCGCTCGAGGACCGTCTGCCACCACGCCTCGTTCTCGCGATACCAGGCCACGGTTCGCTCGAGTCCCTGCTCGAAGCTCGTTCGCGCCCGGAAGCCGGTCAGGCGCTCGAGCTTCCCGGTCGAGCCGATGTGCCGGTCGACCTGCCCGGGCCGCTCGGCCACGTGGATTCGCCCAGACGAGCTGCCGGTCGCAGCCAGCACCGCGTCGGCGACGTCCGCCACCGAGATGTCGATTCCGGTCGCGACGTTCACGACCTCGCCGGCCAGCGAATCGATGTCGCCTGCGATGATCGCCTCGATCGCCTCGGCGTCGTCATCGACGTAGAGCCAGTCGCGGCTCGCGTGGCCGTCCCCGTGGATCGTCAGCGGCTCGCCCGCGAGCGCCTGGGTGATGAAGCGTGGGATCACCTTCTCCGGATGCTGCCGCGGCCCGTAGTTGTTGAACGGGCGGACGATCACGATCGGGAGGCCGTAGGTGACGAAGTACGAGTACGCGAGCCGGTCGCCGCCCGCCTTCGTCGCCGCATAGGGCGAGCGGGGCTTCAATGGATGCTCCTCGTCCATCGGCGCGGCTTCGGCGGTGCCGTACACCTCGCTCGAGGAGATCAGGATGAAGCGCTCGACCGGCGCGCGCCGGATCGCGTCGAGCAGGATCTGCGTCCCCTCGACGTTCGTCGTCACGAACTCGGAGGCGCCCTCCTCGATCGACTTCTCCACGTGCGACTCGGCCGCCGCATTGACGATCACGTCGACCTCGGCGACCACTTTCGCCATGAGGTCGGCGTCCCGGATGTCGCCGTGGACGCACGAGAGCCGCTCGTGAGCGAGCACGTCCGCCAGGTTCTCGAGGTTGCCGGCATAGGTGAGCGCGTCGAGCGAGACGACCTCGTAGGCCGTGTTCGCCAGGAGGTGGCGAATGAAGTTGGACGAGATGAACCCGGCCCCGCCGGTCACCAAGACGCGCTTGCTCACAGCTCCTCCGCGATCGAGTAGAGAGGCCGCCTCTCGACCTCGCGCTGGATTCTGCCCAGATACTCGCCGACGAGGGCGAGGATGAAGCCCTGGATCCCGAGGACGAAGAGGACGGCGACGCCGCCGAGGAGCGGGCCGGGAAAGTCCTCGTGGGCGATCCAGAACCAGACGCCGTATGCGAGCAGGACGGTGGCGAGGAGCGAGCAGACGGCGCCGAGCGCGATCCCGATCCACTGGATCGGCTGCGGCCAGAAGCCGGCGAGCACGTGCAGCGCGAGCCGGGTGAGGCGGAGCGGCGAGTAGCGCGAGCTGCCGGCGCGCGGAGCATGGCCGACGTCCACCTCGACCACCGAGGCGCCGCCGGAGAGGATCAGCGCCTTCGTGAACTTCTGCTTTCCGATCGCGCCGAGCATCGGGGTGACGGCCGTGCGACGGTAGGCGTTGAAGGCGCAGCCGAAGTCGGCGATCCGGACCCCGGTGAAGCGGCGCAGCATCCCGTTGATCAGGCGCGAGGGGAGGGTGCGGCCCCAGGAGTCGTGGTGGGCGGCGCGGCGGCCGCTCGCGACGTCGGCGCCGTCGGCGAGAGCGGCGACGAGTCGCGGGATGTCCTCGGGCTGGTTCTGCAGGTCGCCGTCCATCGTCACCACGATCTCGCCGCGGGCGCGCGCCAGGCCGGCGTGCATCGCGGGGTGCTGGCCGAAGTTGCGCTTGAAGCGGACGGCGCGGACGCGCTGATCGGCCGCGTGCAGCCGCTCGACGATCGCCCAGGTGCCGTCGCGCGAGCCGTCGTCGACGAAGACGAGCTCGAACGAGCGCTCGCCGAGCGTCTCTACGATCCGCCGGTAGAGCTCCTCGACCGTGCGCTCCTCGTCGTAGAGCGTCACGACGACCGAGAGGTCGGGCGCCGGCCAGGCCTCGTCTGCGGCGGTGGCCTGAGGGTCGGTGAGGACGTCGAGCTCGGCGATGGCAGCCGGAGCGTATCGTCCTGCGCGCCGCATACGGTCAACGGCTGTGGCTGTCTCGCTGTGGGTGAGGATCGGCGGCGGCTTCGCGCTGGCAGCGCTCGCCGCCGTGTTCGTACCGCGACTGGGCGACGCCGACGCGGCCGTGCCCGAGCTCGCAACCCTGCTCGCGACGGGAGTCGCCGTCGGCGCGCTGACCACCGGCGCGCTCTACCTCGGCCTGACGCGCGACCTCGGGTTGCCGCAGGCGGTTGCGCTCTTCGCCGTCGGCTACAACGCGCTCGTCGTCCTCGTCAAGTTCGTGCTCAGCCCACGCGGGCTCTACGAGGTGAGCGAGGAGGGCAGGTACGAGGCGTTCGTCGACCCGAGCACCGCCGGCGGCGCGACGTTCGTCGCCGCGTCGGTCTTCGTGCTCTACGCGCTCGCGCTCACCGTGATCTACCGCGTCTGCCGGCGCCACCTCGGGCGGGCGCCGACGAGCTGGAAGCGCGTGCTGATCGTGGCGGCGCTGGCCGCCGCGCTCCTCGTCGCGACGGGTGGGCTGCCGCTGCTCCTCGCCTTCGGCGGCCTCGAGTACGTCGGCTTCGTGCTCGCGTCCGGGGTCTCGCTGCTCGTGGCGCTCGCGCTGGCGGGCGCCGTGTCGCTCGCAGGCATCGCCTTTCGGGAGAGCGCGGTGCGCGCGAGCCTGCTCGGCGACGCGACGCTGCTCCTGAACGTCTTCTGGGTCGGCCTCGCGTTCCTCGCCCTCTACCACGCGCTCTGGGTCGTCTACGTGCTCGTGCTGACGACGATCTGGCCGCTGAAGGTGATCACGCCGAAGTGACGAGACTGCCGTCGCTCTCTCTGCAGCTGCTTCGCTTCCGGGTTGCGACGATGGTCTGGACCTTCATGCTGCTCGGCGCCGCGTGGCCGGACGGCTTACCCGCGTTCTCCGCCGACCTGCTCTGGGCCGCGCTCGCGCTGGCGGCGAGCTACGTCGCTGCCACGTCGGTGAATGACATTGCGGACGTCGACGTCGACCGGATCAACCACCCCGGCGACCGGGCGCGGCCGCTTGTCACGGGTGAGGCGCGCGAGTGGGATCTCTGGCGGTTGCACGTGCTCGCGTGTGCGGCTGCTCTCCTCGCAGCGATGCCGCTCGGGTGGGCAGCCGTCGGTGTCATCGCCGGCTCGCTCGCGGTCGGGATCGCATACTCGCTGCCGCCGCTTCGGGTCTCCTACCGCACCTGGCTGGCGCCGCTGCTCCTCTCGGTCGCGTACGTACCGGTGCCGTTCTCGCTCGGGGTACTGGCGTCGGGCCGGAAGCCGGACGGCGGCGACGCGTGGCTCGCAGCTGCGCTCTCGATGCTCTTCCTCGCCCGGATCGTGCTCAAGGACTACCGCGACCGCGTCGGCGACGCCCGTCATGACAAGCCGACGCTGCTGCTCCGCTTCGGCTCGACCGTGACCTGCGCAGCGAGCTTCGCGGCGCTTCTTCTGGCGAACGTGCTCCTCGTCGTGGCCGTCCGACCGCCGCTCGCGCTTGCGATCCCGCTCGAGGCGCTGCTTGTTGCCATCGCAGTGTTGCTCGCTCGGCTCCACCGGGCTCGGGACGCACGCGAGGAGCAGGTCGCAATCGGGCTCGGCGCTCGGCTCGGAAACGGCGTTCTGATCTGCCTGCTCGCGTGGCTCGTGCTCGGCGGCGAAGGCGCGACGGACGCGGCCCGAGCGCCGATCGTCTCAGGGCTCGCGGGTCTCTTCCTCGCCAGCACGGCCGCCCTGGCCGCGCGGCCGGAGCGAGTCGTGATCGGCTACAAGGGCTGAGGTGCGCCGGCAGCCTGGAGACGCGATCGTGCGCCGCGACGTCTGGCACGGCCGGCCGAGCGTCGCGTGGGGCGGCTACGTGCTCGAGGACACCGACGAGCAGATCGTGCTCTACATGCCCGAGGGTGCTCCGCTCGCGTTCGCGGAGGACTTCTTCGGCGCGCCGCACCCGTGGAGCGGGCGCGATCGTTGGTACGGGCACGGCGTCGTCCAGATCCATCGGCCCGGCGAAATGCACTCCGTCTGGGTGTTCTGGGAGGGGCCAGCGCGTCGGTTCGTCGCGTGGTATGTGAACCTCGAGGAGCCCTGGCGGCGCTCGCCGCTCGGCTTCGACACCCAGGATCTCGAGCTCGACATCGTCATCCGGCCCGATGGCACGTGGAGCTTCAAGGATGACGAGCAGCTCGAGCCGTGGATCGAGCGCGGGCGCTGGACACGAGCGGAGGTTGCGGCGATCCGGGCCGAAGGCGCTCGGCTAGGCGCCGAGCTCGCCGCCGGCCGCCGCTGGTGGAGCGAGGAGTGGGCGACGTGGGAGCCGGATCCGGCGTGGGCGCCGCCGGTGCTTCCGGAGGGCCGGGATGCGATCTAGCGCCCACGCAGTCTGGCGCGACGTTCACCGTGGTTGCGTCTGGCGAGCTCAGGCGTGCCGGATCGTCGCGGAGACGGCCGACGTGGTTGCGCTCTGGATCCCCGCCGGCTCGCCGGCGAAGATCCCGGGCGGTGGACTCCGCATCCCCGGCGACGAGTGGGAGCTCGTCGACACCGCACCGCGCGCCTCCCAGCTCTGCGTCGCGCCCCCAGGCCGCGCGCACTCCGTCTACATGTTCTGGGACGACGGGTGGGAGCTCGACCACTGGTACGTGAACTTCGAGCAGCCGCTGCGCCGCTCGCCCGTCGGCTTCGACACCTTCGACGAGAAGCTCGACCTGATCGTCGCGGCCGACGGGACGTATCGCTGGAAGGACGAGGACGAGCTCGAGCAGGCCGCCGAGCTCGGGCTGCTCGACGCTGCTGCCGTTCGCGCGGAGGCTGCGCGGGTCCTCGAGGAGTGGCCGTTCCCCACCGGCTGGGAGGACTGGCGGCCCGATCCGTCCTGGGCGCTCCCGGCGCTCCCGGAGGGCTGGGATGTGGTGTAGCGGCGATGTCGTCGCGTTGCGACACATGAACTCCGGCGGGCCTTCGCATGTCTGGCCGATGCTCGTCGTTGAGGACTTGCCCGATGTGATCGCCCTCTACATCGGCACCGGCACACCAACGAAGCGGCGCGCAACGCTGGACGGCAATCCGGTGGACCGGGCGCTCTCATACGAAGAGCGCGTCGAGGTCTACCGCCAACCGTCCTGACAGGACGTGTCCGGGGTTTGCCCCCCGCCGCGTGGGGTAGCCTGGGAGGCCGGAACCACGAACACTCCCCCCCAGAGCGTGCTCCCCCTTTCACCCA
>JBPCJB010000116.1:0-14370 GCA_051005735.1 Gaiellaceae bacterium
GCCGGTCACCGACGTCAATCCCCGCTTCGGCGGCGGTTTTCCGCTGCCGCTTGCGGCAGGCAGTCGCTACCCTGAGCTCGCCCTCCAGCTCGCCGAGGGCGAGCAACCCGAGCCTCATCTCGGCGAGTTCCGCGCAGGAGTCGTGATGACGCGCTTCTTCTCTCACCTGTGTCTGACCTCCGGGCCTGCCGGTAGCCTGGAGCCGTTCGCCGAAGAGCTCCCAGAGCCGATCGCCAGCGAGCCCGGCGAGGCGTGACCCGCCTTCTCGCGGCATCCTTGACCCTCGTGGTCCTCCTCGCGGCGTGCGCATCCGTGCCGGACAGCGTCTTCGAGAGCGAGGTCGCAGCTCCGCCTCCGAGGGTCGCCGAGAAGCCCGTCACGCGACCTGCGCAGAAGCCGAAACAGACGAAGGTGCTCGTCACCGTGGTCGACGGCGATACCCACCGGCGCGTCAAGGGCGCCCTGGTCGTCATCGGGAAGCGCGCCGACTACGCGAACCCGCGCGGCCTCGCGGTCGTCAAGATCAAGCACAGGACGGCGCTCGAGGTGCGGATCTCCAAGCCGGGCTACGCGACGCGCACCGTCCGGATGCCCTTCAAGCAACGACGGCAGGTGACGGCGCGGCTCTATCGCAACTCGCTCCAGTGGACGATGTTCGGCGCCAACGCGCAGCGGACGGGAACACACACCGGGATCTCGATCGAGCCGCCGTTCAAGGTCGTCTGGTCGCGTGGGCTCGGCTCGCTGACCGAGTTCCCCGCCGTCGTCTACGAGGGCGTTGCCTACATCGGGAACTACAAGGGGACGATCTACGCCGTCTCGATGCGCGACGGCAAGGTGGTGTGGCGCTACGACCCGCCCGGAGGCAAGATGGCCTCCTCGCCGGCCGTCTCGGCGGACGACGTCGTCGTCCACGGGATGGACGGGATCGTCCGCGTGCTCGACCGCCGGAACGGCCGCCTGCGCTGGTCGTATCGGATCGGCTCGCCGATCGAGTCCTCGCCGGTGATCGCAAACGGGATCGACTACTTCGGGGCCTGGAACGGCCGGATCTACGCGCTCGACCTGAAGCGACGGAAGCTCCGCTGGCGCCAGTCGATGGGCGCGAAGATCACCTCGAGCGCCTCGCTCGCGGGCAAGACGCTCTACATCGGCGACTACGCCGGCCGGCTGATCGCCATCTCGCTCGCGTCCGGAAAGGTCAAGTTCACCCGCTCCGTGAACGGCCGGATCTACGGCACACCGGTCGTCGCCGGCGCGCGCGTCTTCGTTCCCTCCTCGACCGGCGGCAGCCTCACCGCGTTCACGACGAGCGGCCGCTACCTCTGGCGCGTCTCGACCGGCGCCTATGTCTATTCGACGCCCGCGGTCTGGGCAGGACGCGTCTTCTTCGGCTCCTACAACGGACGGTTCTACAGCGTCGCCGCGAGCTCCGGCCGCGTGCTGTGGTCGGTCGGCGCCGGCGGGCCGGTTTCGGGGGCAGCCGTCGTCGTCGCCGGCGTCGCGTACGCGGGCAGCACCCATGGTCGGATCACGGGCGTGCGGGCGAAGACCGGCCGCGTCGTCCTCCGCTTCCCACACGGCGAGTACGTGCCGGTCTCGGGCAACGGCAGGCGCCTCCTCCTGCACGGCTACTCGCGGATCTGGGCGGTCGAGGAGCGGTGAAGCGGGTCGTGGCGGCCGTCGTGGCGCTGCTGCTCGTCGTCGCCGGGATCGGCGCGGCCTACGTGCTCCAGAAGCGGCGCGCCGCCGAGGACGTTCGCGGCTCCTCGACCGAGGAGTTCGTCGTCACCGACGAGCCCGCGGAGGAGCCGCCGCCCCCACCGCCGCCTCCGCCGAAGCCCGGCAAGCCGGCCGCTCCCGGAATCGTCTGGCCGACCTACGGCTACGACGCCGAGCGCCAGCGCGTCGCCGCCTTCGGCCTGCGCCCGCCATTCCGCCGCATCTGGACGTTCCGGGCGCGCCAGCTGCTCGAGTTCCCGCCGGCGATCGCCTACGGGAGGCTCTACTTCTCGAACAACTCCGGGATGATGTTCGCCGTCAACGCGAAGACCGGCAAGCGCGCCTGGAAGAAGCCCATCGGCCGCTGCGTCGCTGCCTCGCCGGCCGTTCACGGCCACACCGTCTTCCAGTCGTTCCTGAATGCGCCGCCGTGCAACTCCGACCGCGCAGCGGGCCGACTCGAGGGCGAGGTGATCGCATTCGCGACCGGCTTCGGAAAGATCCGCTGGCGCACGCGCCTCGGGCCGACGGAGTCCTCACCGCTCGTCGCGAACGGGCTCGTCTACGTCGGCGACTGGCGGGGCCGCGTCTACGCGCTCGACGAGGAGACCGGCCGCGTGCGCTGGACGTTCCAGGGCCAGGGCCGCGTCAAGGGCGCCGTCTCGCTCTCCGGCAACCGGCTCTACGCCGCCACGTACAAGGGCTACCTCTACGCGCTCGATCCGAGCACGGGCAAGCTGATCTGGCGGACGAAGTCGCAGGACCGGCTCGGCGGCCGCGGCCAGTTCTACTCGACCCCGGCGCTCGCCTACGGCCGCGTGTACATCGGCTCGACCGACGGCAAGGTCTATTCCTTCGGCGCCACGACCGGGAAGCTGATCTGGTCGCACGGAACCGGCGGTTTCGTCTACTCCTCACCCGCGACCTGGCGCAAGAAGGTCTATGCCGGCTCCTATAGCGGTCGCTTCGTCGCGCTCGACGCCGCCACCGGCGACACCGTCTGGAGCTTCCGCGCGAACGGCGAGATCTCCGGCTCGCCGACGGTGCTCGACGGAGTCGTCTACTTCGCGACGCTGAAGGAGCGCACCTACGCCCTCGACGCGCGCGACGGCAAGCTCCTGTGGACGTTCGAGGACGGCAAGTACACGCCCGTCGTCGCCGATCGCGACCGGCTCTATCTCGTCGGCCTCGCGCGGGTCTACGGGATGGTGGAGCGAGCGAGATAGAGTCGCCCGCGTGACCAATCCCGACTACGACGCCGAGCAGGAGGTCGATCTTCGCTCCGCCTGGAACCGGATCGCCGCCCGCTGGTGGCTCCCGGCCGCCGGGCTCGTGCTCGGAGTAGCAGTCGGCTTCCTGCTCGCGCTCGGGGGCGGGAGAATGTACGAGGGAACCGCGCTCCTCTATGTCGGTCAGCCGCTGACCCCCGGCGGCAGCCCGATCCAGCGCATCGCCACGACACCGAATCAGATCGGCGCGATCGTCCGCTCGGAGGCGGCGTTGAAGGACGCGTCCAGAAAGAGCGGGATCCGCGTCGGCAAGCTGCGCGGCCGCGTCTCGACCCAGTCGATCCTGCCGGGGCCGCAGGCCCGCGGGGCAGCGATGCTTCTCGTCGAGATCACCGTGCAGGGCGACAGCGCGCCCGGTCGGGTGGGAAGCGCCGCAACCGCCCTCGCCGAGCACGTCGTCGCGCAGGTCTCCGACTATGCCAACTTGAAGATCGGAAGCTTCAGGCTGCGGCTTCAGGGGATCAACGCGCGCCTCGAGTCGGTCGCCGAGCGGATCGCAGCCCTGGAGGACGCGACCGCGCAGACACAGGATCTCGAGCCGCTCGAGCGGCTCGAGCTGATCAGCCTCGCCGACAACGCGGAGCAGCGGCGAGGGCAGCTGCTCGACCAGCAGACCTCGGCGCAGCAGTTCCTCTCGCTCGCGGAGAGCGTCGAGAAGGCGCGGGTCGTCGAGCCGGCGGTGGCGGTTCGAACGACCGCGCAGAGCGGCCGCAAAGCCGCCCTCGTCGGCGGCTTGATCGGCCTGCTGCTCGGTTCTCTCGCGGCGCTCCTGGCCGACTCGTTCCTGGCGCGCAGGGCCGGCGCGCCGCGCGTCTAGAGCATGCTCTACGAGCGGCGTGTCGCAGTCGTAGTTCCCGCCTTCCAGGAGGAGCAGCTCGTCGCCGACACGCTGCGCGGGATCCCCGAGTTCGTCGACCGGATCTACCTGGTCGACGACGCGTCGACCGACGCGACCGTCGAGCGCGCCCGCGCCATCGACGATCCGCGTGTCGAGGTGATCGTCCACGAGCAGAATGCCGGCGTCGGCGCGGCGATCGTCACGGGCTACCGGCAGGCGCTCGCCGAGGAGATCGCGGTCACCTGCGTAATGGCCGCCGACAATCAGATGGATCCGGCGGAGCTACTCCGACTCGTCGAGCCGGTCGCGTTCGGTGAGGCCGACTATGTGAAGGCGAACAGGCTCGTCTCCGGCGAGGCGTGGCAGTTGATCCCCCGCTCGCGTTACCTCGGGAACGCGATCCTCTCGCTGCTCACGAAGATCGCGTCGGGCTACTGGCACGTGGCCGACTCTCAGGCGGGCTACACCGCGATCTCGCTAGCCACCCTCCGCACGCTCGACCTCGGGGGCCTGTACAAGCGCTACGGCTTCCCGAACGACATGCTCGTGCACCTGAACGTCTCGAACGCGCGCGTCAGGGATGTCCCCTCCCGGCCGATCTACGGCGTCGGCGAGCGCTCGGGGATCAGGATCCGCAAGGTCGTGCCGCGAATTTCCTGGCTGCTCGTCAAAGGCTTCTTCTGGCGGCTGCGCGAGAAGTACGTGATCCGCGACTTCCACCCGCTCGTCTTCTTCTACGCGCTCGGGATCCTGATGACGCTGGCGGGCCTCGTCCTCGGCGCGATCGAGGTGGTGCTGCGCTTCGCCGGCAACGAGATCACGACCCCGACGATCGTCCTCGTCGCGCTCCTCCTGATCTCGGGCAGCCAGTTCACGCTCTTCGCGATGTGGTTCGACCTGGAGTCGAACAAGGAGCTGCGCTGAGGCGGTTCGGGAAGCCCCTGTGGGGCTGACGCGACCGCTCATGCAACCCGGATGCAACCCGAGGAGGGGCTGGGGATGCTCGGTCCCTCCCCGCGGCGCTGGTTGCTCGAGCTAGCTCTTGAACTCCTTGAATGCTTTCAAGAGTTCATCGTCGCGGTGCCGTCGATCGTCTTCCCCTCGTACCGCACCTCGTAGAGGCCCTGCAGGTTCGACGGCAACGTCGTCCCTGCCTCGACGAGGAGGATGAAGTTGCGGCCGTACAGCGCCATAGCGGCCCCGATCTCGATTCGCACGTTCGAGTTTGAGCTGGCGGTGCTCCTCACCGTCTGCGTCCCGGAACATCTTCTCGACGCCGACGTGAATAATCCCGGCCCCGCACGAACGCATGTCATCCAGCACGTCGTCGGCACGCGCTTCGACGTCGTCTCGCGCTCGACGGACACGACGGGCTCGAAGTCGCCGTACTCGAGCATGTCCTTCAGCGTCGCAACGATCTTCTTGTCCGACATCCGGCTTCGGGCCGCGATCGGCGCGAGACCCGATCGGGTCAGTCCCTCCATCCGCTCCGAACCTGTGAGCACAGCGCCGAACGGAACACCGGCTCCCCAGCAGGGGCGGCTCAGCAGCTCTTGCCGGCTGACACGAGCCCGCGCTCGGCGCTCGCGCGCTCCGGAAAGAGGATCGCCTCTCGCACCGCCGACCGCATCAGCCCGAGCTTCGGGAGCGGGTAGTTGTCGAGCTTGCGGCGGCTCGCGATGTAGGTCGCGCCGAAGGTCTCCGTCAGCGTCTCCTTCGGGTCGATTCCGCCGACAAGGCGGATCAGCGCCGGGAGCCGGCGCAACGGCACGTCGGTGGACACGTTCGTCTCGACGGTCCGAGCGAGCCCTGGGAAGTTCCGCAGCAGCCGCACCGGGTCGAGCTGATCCGCCATGGCCGAGAGGAAGCACCGCTGGCGCGCCATCCGCGTGTAGTCGTTCGAGTCCTTCCGCGAGCGCACGTAGGCGAGGGCCTCGCGGCCGTAGAAGTGGTAGCGGCGGCCGGGGACGACGTCGATCCGCGGCTTCGGCTCGCCCCACGCCGGCCGCGTCACCTCGTCGACGAGCCGCTCCTTGACGAGGATCCGTACGCCGCCGAGCCCGTCGACGAGATCCGCGAAACCGCGCAGGTTGACGAGCGCGTAGTAGTCGACCCGGACTCCGAGCATCGTCGAGACCGCCTGCTTGAGCGCCGTCGCGCCCGGGTCGCGGCCGCCGGGGAAGAGCAAAGGCTGCGTCCCAGCGAACCCGTAGAGCCCGTTCAGCGGCTGCACGAACCGCTTCGGCTTCCCGGCGAGCTCGCCGCCGAGCGGCACTTCCACGACGTTGCGCGGGATCCCGAACGCGACCGCCCGACCCGTGCCGTGCTGGACTGCGACCAAGATCATCGTGTCCGTTCGGGCGCCCGAGTTGCCCGGTCCCTCGTCGGTCCCGAGCAGCAGGATCGTCGTCCACGGCTTCCCCTGTACCGGCTGCGCGCGAGCGAGCACCTGGCTCGAGCCGCCGAGCGGCAGGTCGTACCGCGGGCCGGCAGCCGGAACGGGCCTGGGGGCGCTCGGCGCCGCGGCGATTCCCGGATAGCGCGGCTGGGGGCGGATCAGCGCGTCGACGAAGAGCCCCCGCGAAGGCAGCACGTCGCCCGGCTCCTCCTTCGCGAAGACGGTCTCGAGCACGTCGTAGCTGCGCACGGTCACGTAACCGGCTGCCGCGTGCGGAAGCGCGGTCGCGACGACGAGACCCGCAAGCATCGCGCGAGCCGCAGCCGTCCGGATTCCCCGAGCCGCATCGACGACCGCAAAGAGGCGGAACGCGAGCACGGCGAGGTCGAGCGCGAGCAGAGTCGCGACGAGCCTCCGATCGAGCACGGGTAGCCCTGCCCGTCCCTGCCAGGCAACGACCCCGAGCAGGATTACCAACAACAGCGCCGTCGCAGCCAGCAGCAGGATCCCCCGGCGCCGAGCTCCGCGCAGGAGCTGGCCGGCGCCGGGCAGGAGCATCGAGAGGAATCCGGCGAGGAGCGCGCGGCGACCGGGCTGTGCCATCCCGGAAGTCTAGGAGCGAGCGCGGTCGAGGCGATTGCTAGGAAAACGTAAGAATCGAGTGTGGAGTCCGGGGCCGGCGTTACGATCGGCGCGATGCCGACTTCCGTGGTCACCGGCGGAGCCGGCTTCCTGGGCTCGCACCTGTCCGATGCCCTTCTCGGCAACGGCCACAGGGTGATCTGCGTCGACAACCTCGAGACCGGCTCGCTCGCGAACATCGAGCACATGCGCGCGGACGAGTTCGTCTTCGTCCCGCACGATCTGACGCAACCGATCCGGATCGACGAGCCGGTCGACTTCGTCTACCACCTCGCGAGCCCCGCCAGCCCCATCGACTACCTGCGCCTGCCGCTGCAGACGCTCAAGGTGGGCTCCTACGGCACCCACAATGCCCTCGGTCTCGCCAAGTTCAAGCGCGCCCGCTTCCTGCTCGCCTCGACCTCCGAGGTCTACGGCGACCCGGAGGTGCACCCGCAGCCCGAGACCTACTGGGGCCACGTCAACCCGATCGGCCCGCGCGGGGTCTACGACGAGGCGAAGCGCTACGCCGAGGCCCTGACGATGGCCTACCACCGCCAGCAAGGCGTGGACACCTGCATCGTCCGCATCTTCAACACCTACGGGCCGCGGATGCGCCCCTACGACGGGCGCGCGATCCCGAACTTCGTCAGGCAGGCGGTCGAGCAGAAGCCGATCACGGTCTACGGCGACGGCTCGCAGACGCGGAGCTTTTGCTACGTCGACGATCTCGTTCGCGGGCTGATCCTGCTCCAGGAGAGCGGCGAGCACCTGCCCGTGAACGTCGGCAACCCGAACGAGTTCACGCTCCTCGAGCTCGCCGAGAAGGTGATCGAGGTGTTCGAGACAACGAGCGAGATCGTGTTCGAGGCGCTGCCGGTCGACGACCCCAAGGTGCGCCAGCCCGACATCACCCGCGCCAGGCAGGTGCTCGGCTGGGAGCCGGCGATCGAGCTCGACGAGGGTCTCCGCAAGCTGCGCGCCGCGCTGCCTCGAGAAGCTCCGGTTGTCTAGGCGCGTCGCGCTGGTCGCGGCCTCGCTCGTCGTGGCCACGACCGTCGCCGCTGCGCCCGCCGCCGAAGGGTCGCGCTTCCTCCAGCGCGGGATCTTCGACGACGCGCAGATCCACTACGGCAACCCGGACACGGTCTTCCCCGTACTCCGGACGTTGCGGACGCAGCTGATCCGGATCAACCTGGTCTGGGGCGGCGCGAACGGCGTCGCGAAGCGGCGGCCGGCGAACGCCGCCGATCCCGCCGATCCCGCCTACGACTGGTCGGCCTACGACCGCACCGTCAACTACGCCGCGCAGTACGGGCTCAAGGTCGTTTTCTCGATCATCGGGACGCCGCCGTGGGCCAACTCCGCAGCGGGCGTGAACGTCGTGCCGCGGAGCCCGCTCGACCTCCAGCGCTTCGCGACGGCCGCAGCGAGGCGCTACAACGGCCGCTATCCCGGAGCCGACGGGCGGTTGCTCCCGGCGGTGCGCTCCTGGCTCGCCTGGAACGAGCCGAACAACCCGGCCTTTTTGCGCCCCCAGTATCGCAACGTCGCCGGCAGATGGGTTGCTCAGAGCCCGATCGACTACGCGAAGATCTGCAACGCGATCGTCAAGGGAGTCAGCGTGACGACGGTCGGCGCATCGAGGGTTGCCTGCGGGGTCACGGCGCCGCGCGGCAACAACAATCCCAACTCAGATCGGCCGGCGCTTTCGCCGATCGCCTTCTTGCGTGGAATGAAGAAGGCCGGTGCGACCGGATTCGATGCCTACGCCCATCATCCCTACTACGGCGGTCCGAGTGAGACCCCGTCCTCGCCGCCGCCGACCCCCTCGCGCGGCCAGGCGCCGACCGCGATCACGCTCGGTAACGTCGATTTGCTGATCCGGGAGGTGACGAAGCTCTACGGCAACAAGCGAATCTGGATCACCGAGTACGGCTACCAGACCAATCCGCCCGATCGGATCTTCGGCGTCACGCTCGCGAGGCAGGCGCAGTACGTGACGGAGTCCTTCGGAATCGCGCGACGCCATCCGCGGATCGACATGATGCTCTGGTTCCTCCTCCGCGACGAGGCCCGCACGCTGATCGAGGAGGGCTGGCAGTCCGGCTTCCTGACCGCGAGCGGCGCTCGCAAGCCGAGCTTCGCCGCGTTCCAGCGCCTCGCCGGCTAATACTCAGTCCAGGGAGAGGCGTCCCAGCGTCCAGTGAGTGGGCGGTGAGGGGCTCGAACCCCCGACCCCCTGGGTGTAAACCAGGTGCTCTCCCAACTGAGCTAACCGCCCGTGCCCGCGAGCCTACTGCTCGCGCTCACAAGTATCCTGCCCGAGCCGCCCCCATCGACTAGCGGCCTAGGTCACCACCCTTTCAAGGTGGCTGCACGGGTTCGAATCCCGTTGGGGGCATCGCCCGTCCACCGCCGCGGCTACGCTCGGCCGATGGACGAGCGTGAGGACCGCTACGGCTTTCCGGAGACGGAGGTTGCGAGCTCAGCGCCGCGCGAGCCGTCGCGCTCGGTGCTCGCGGCCGTCGGCGCCGCTCTCGTCGCAGCGATCGTCGGCGGCGTCCTCTGGGGGTTGATCGTCAAGTTCAGCGACTACGAGATCGGGATCGTCGCGTGGGCCATCGGCTTTCTCACCGGCAGCGCAGTCGTCTTCGCCAGCGGCGGCATGAAGGGGCAGCGGCTGCAGGCGATCGCAGTGGTCGCAGCCCTCCTGGGGATCCTGGTCGGCAAGTACTTGAGCTTCGCCTTCGCCGTGCAGGAGGAGGCGGAGTCGTTCGGGGCGAGCCTCGGCCTCGCCTCCAGCGAGATGCGGACGCTCTTCCGGGAGAACCTCGATGAGGTCTTCGGGCTCTTCGACCTGCTCTGGATCGCCTTCGCCGTCTACACAGCGTGGAAGATCCCGCGACTGGAGCCAATGGAGCCGACGGCCGCGCCGCCGGCTCCGTAGCTCAGGGTCTTAGATCGCGCAGGAAGCGCGGCCGTTCTTGACGAGGTACTGCTGGTGGTACTCCTCGGCGGGCCAGAACGGAGTCTCGTCGGCGACGATCTGGGTCGTGATCGGCTTGCGGAACCCCGCTTGGGCCCGCTCGAGCGACTCGCGCGCGGTCTCGGCCTGCGCGGGTGAGTGGGTGAAGATCGCCGAGCGGTACTGGGTGCCGACATCCCAGCCCTGGCGATTCTTCTGGGTGGGATCGTGCAGGTTCCAGAACCGGTCGACGAGGTCGGCATATGCGATCGCGTGCGGATCGAAGGTGACCTCGACGGCCTCGGCGTGACCGGTTCGGCCACTACAGACCTCCTTATAGGTCGGGTCGACCGTCGAGCCGCCGATGTAGCCGACCTGCGCGTCCTTGACACCTGGGGTGTTGCGGAACTCGACCTCGACGCCCCAGAAGCAGCCGGCTGCAAACGTGGCCTTCTCCAGCTGCTCGTTCATGACCGCTCCAGATCGAGCGAGCAGGAGTTGATGCAGAAACGCTGGCCGGCCGGGCCAGGCCCGTCCGGAAAGACGTGGCCGAGGTGGCCGCCACAGGCCGCGCACATGACCTCGGTGCGGGCCATTCCCCAGCTCCGATCGGTTTCGGTGACGACGCTCTCGAGCGTCGCAGGCTCGACGAAGCTGGGCCAACCGGTTCCGGAATCGAACTTCGCCTCCGAGCGGAAGAGCTCGGCGCCACAGCCGGCGCAGCGATACACGCCGGGATCCTTCATGTCGTTGTACTCACCGGTGAACGCGCGCTCGGTGCCCTTGCGACGAAGGATCTCGTACTGCTCGGGCGTGAGCTCGGCGCGCCACTCGGCATCTGTTTTTTCGACCTTTGTAGTCATGTGAACAGGTTAGCCGGTGACCTCTTACGTCCCGGTTAAGCGTTGGGTAGGACAAACGCGGCGATCGCCACGAAGTGCGTGATCGCCGCTCCGATCACGAGCAGGTGGAAGATCTCGTGGTAGCCGAAGACGTGCGGCGCCGGATTCGGCCGCTTGAGCGCGTACGTGACGGCGCCGATCGTGTAGAGGGCGCCGCCGGCGAAGACGAGCACGGCCGGCGCGATCCCGAAGCTGACGAGCTCCGGTACGGCGATCGCGCCTACCCAGCCGAGCGCGATGTAGACGACCGCGGTCACCCACGTCGGCGCGTCGATCCAGAAGAGGTTGAGCACGAGGCCGGCTGCCGCACCGCTCCACACGGCGATCAGGACGGCCGTCCCGAGCGCGCCGTCGAAGGCGAGAAGCGCGAACGGCGTGTACGTGCCGGCGATCAGGAGCAGGATCGCCGAATGGTCGAGCCGCCGCATCCACTTCCGCACGTTCGCCGAACGCCAGGTGACCCGGTGGTAGAGCGCGCTGATCCCGAACATGGCGACGAGCGCGACCGCGTAGACCCACATCGCGAGCCGCTCGCGCATCGAGTCGGCGAGCAGAACGAGCACGGCGCCAGCGATCAGCGCGACGAAGAATGCGTACTGGTGGAAGACACCGCGGAGCCGCGGCCGCTCGAGGATCTCCATCCACATGATTGTGCCGCAGCCGCCCGAAGCTCGCCCACTCTGCTTCCTATACTCGAGCCAGGGCCGTTAGCTCAGCTGGTAGAGCAGGGGACTTTTAATCCCAAGGTCGTTGGTTCGAGCCCAACACGGCCCATCGCACGAAACCCTGCACGATCGCCACGTGAGCGAGGGCTGCGAGGAGGCGCGTCGACGCCCCGGCGGCCGTGGTACCTAAGAGGTACCTGGATCCGTGATCGCGTGCTCGCTCTGCGGCTCCCGGCGTCATCCGACGTCGCACTGCCCGCGCACGTTCTCCGGCCAGCGGGCGCGCGCTCAGCTCCACCGCACCTACTGCGGCTCGGTGAAGCACAACCGCGACGCGGTGCCCGAACGCATGGCGGGCTCGCCGCTGGCGAGACTGCGCGACTGAGGTGAGCTTCCTCATCATGCCGTAGCGCGGGCGAACGTGGAGTCGTTCAAGCGACCCGAAAACGCTGTGGACGCGGCCGTTCAGGCGGCGTTCAACACACGTGTCCACACTTGATGAGGCTTACGATCTCGTCTCAAAGGTCGCCTGCGAAACGATGGTGGGAACCGTTCGCCGCTACGGACACGACCGCGAGGGAGTCGCGCGTGCGCGGAACGAACTAGTGCGTCGCGACGTCGCAGACTCTTAGTGCCCGGTGCATCCGACTTGGCGCTAGAAGATCGGTAGCCACAAGGTCGACGAAGAGCACCGAGACAAGCTTCCACTCCTACCCCGCACTGCCTGACAGCGCCCACTCGTTCCCTCACCTACGAAGTCACAAGCACCTGTGCATCGCAGAGCGCCCGGGGCCCGCTCGCCGTCACCGTTTCCGACCGAAGCTCAACGGCTTGGCAAGGCGAAGGTTTGTCGAAGGAAGGCGACGGCTATTCACCGGGGGACTCGGCGTAGTCGGCTCTTCGCTGGCGCACCACGATGCACCCGATGCCTTCGAGCTCTACGACGCGGCCGGGGTGCGGCTGGACGAAGGTCGTGCTCACGCCCGCAGCTTGACGTAAGCCCACGTTCGCTCTCTCGAACCCGAACCACGAGCCACGAGCCACGAGCCACGAGCCACGAGCCACGAGCCACGAAAGGATTGCATGGATAGCAAGGGAGGATCGGTACGACACAGGTTGTTTCCGGCGGGCGCTCCTCGCGCTCGGGCTCGTGGTCTTCGTCCCGATCGCTGCCGCTGCCGGCCAGGAGCAACTCCCGCCGGTGCCGCCCGGCGAATCTATCCGATCACGAACTACGCCTTCAACACCCCCTCGTATCGCGCGAACGCGCGGGCGGTACCGCTCGATCTAGCGTCGATGCGGTGGTTCTTCTGGGGGCACTACCTGAAGCGTCCGTCGGACGGCGCCAATCCGTATGCGTCGCCGCTACGCGCTCCGAGCCTCGCCGATCTGCCGCCTGCGCTCCTGATCGCCGACGAGAACGACCCGTTGAGAAGCGAAGGGCAGGCGTATGCAAGACGCCTCGCGGCAGCGGGCGTGCAGGTCGAGCTCCGCGACTACACGCGCGTCATGCACGAGTTCTTCGGCATGACCGCCGTCGTCACGAAGGCTCGCCAAGCGGTTGCGGCCGCAGGGGCGGCGCTCCGCGCGCGGGGCTACGGGCAGAGCGGCTAGATCGTGGCTTCGCTCATGGAGACAGTTGCGTCCGGCGTCCATCGCCACCGCGATGGGCTCGTCAACTGGTACGCGATCGAGGAGAACGGCGCGGTCGCGCTCGTCGACACCGGCTGGCCCCGAAGCTGGGGCCGGATCGAAGCGGGCCTGAGCGAGCTCGGGCGCTCGCCGAGCGACGTGGTCGCGATCCTGTTGACCCACGGGCACGGCGACCATCTGGGAGGAGCTGAGCGGGCGCGGCGGGAGACCGGCGCACCCGTTCGCGGTCATCGCGACGAGCTCGAGCGGATTCGGGGAAAGCGGAAGGGCGGCTCGTCGTTCGCCCTCGTGCCGAAGCTCCTGCCGCATCTCTGGCGCCCTGCCTCGTTCCGCTTCGTCGTCCACGCGGCCGCGCACGGCTTCATGACGCCACGCTGGGTCCAGGAGGTGATGCCGTTCGAGGACGGCGAGACGCTCGACGTCCCCGGGCGGCCACGCGTGCTCTCGACCCCGGGCCACACGGAGGGGCACGCCAGCCTGCTCCTCGAGGATCGTGGCGTTCTATTTGCGGGCGACGCCCTTGTCACCGCCGACCCGGTTTTCGGTCGCAAGGGCCCGCGGCTGATGCCGGAGCCCGTGAACGTCGACACCGCGCGCGCCCGCGAATCGCTCGGCGCGTTCGACGATGTCGAGGCGGACGTGCTCCTGCCCGGGCACGGAGAGCCGTGGCGGCAGGGCGTTGCGAGCGCGGTCGAGCGTGCCCGCGCCGAAAGCAGGTAGCGGCTGCGACGACACGCGGTGCTACGCGGCCGGTGCCGACGAGGACGGCGATGGGGGTCGCGAGGCCGAAGGCGCAGGAGCAGGCGCTGATCAGGACGGCGACGGCCGCCGCGAAGGAAACGAGGCTCCGGTCGACGTCTCGAGCCAGAAGGCCAGCGTCGCGACCGCGATCACGATCGGGACGCTCGCGGTCGTGCTCGCCTTCTTCTTCGGCTACTCGCTGACGACGCTGCCGCTCTTGCGTAGCGGAATCGCTCTCGGCGCCGGCACCACTAGGGCTCGCGGGCTCCGGCCTGCTCGAGAATCCGCGCGTCGCACGAAAAGCCCTGCCGGCGCGCATGGGCGAGCGGCGTCACGCCCTGGCCGTCGACGAGGTCGACGTCGGCGCCGGCCGCGACGAGCCTAAGCACAACCTCGATGTGCCGTTCGCCGCCCTCGCCGAGGATGATCGCCTCGAGGAGGGCCGCCCAGCCGAGGCGATTGACGTGGTCGAGCTCGATCGACGTCTCGAGCAGGCGGCCGCTGATCGCCGCGTGGCCCCGCTCGGCCGCCCGGATCAGGCCGGTGCCGTCATAGCTGTCCTTGGCATCGATC
>JBPCJB010000117.1:0-4323 GCA_051005735.1 Gaiellaceae bacterium
ACAGGGCAGTGGCGTCTGCGATCCGACCTTCGCCGACGGCGATCATCGCAAGCGCACCAAGCAATGTGGCCTCGACAGAGGGGTCGCCGAGCGCTCGCGCCCGCTGCAGGTTCTCCTCGTGCAGCTCTCGCGCACGTGAGAGATCGCCGAGCCCGACGTACGTCCAGGCGAGCGTGCGCGTCGTCCAGAGGACGGAGCGTTCGTCGCCGACGCCCTGGAAGAGCCCGATGCTCTCGCTCACGAGCCGTTGGGCGGTCGCCCAGTCGCCCTCCTCGCCCGCCGCGTAGCCGAGTTGCCACAACGAGTCGGCCGTGCCGGCTGGATCGCCGAGCGCGCGGTAGAGCTCGAGCCCCGCCTCGGCCCGCTCCTTCGACGTGGCGAGATCTCCAGCGGTGGCGGCGAGGCCGGCGGCGGCGTTGAGTGCCTTTGCGCGGGCGAGCATCGACCCCTCGGCGACGAGCAGCACGTGGTCGAGCCGGCGCCGGCCTTCGTCCACATGACCGGTCACCGTCCAGAACCAGAGCAGCGCGCCTGCGAGCCGCAGGGCGAGCGTGCCGTCACCCGCGCCGCCGAGGTGGTCGAGCGCGGCTCGGAGGTTGTCGTGCTCGCGCTGGAGGCGGTTGAGCCACTCCTGTGAATCGTGATGAACGTGGGCCTCCGACTCCTCGACGAGCGCGAGGAAGCGCTCCGCGTGTCGCTGTCGCAGCTCCTCGGCCTCGCCCGATTCCTCCAGCCGCTCCGCCGCGTACTCCCTGATCGTCTCGAGCATCCAGAAGCGACCGGCGTCGCGAACGCGGACGAGGCTCTTGTCGACAAGCGACTGGAGCAGGTCGAGATCCGCGGCACAGAGCTCCTCCGCCGTCTCCAGCGTGCAGCCGCCACGGCAGACGGCGAGTCGAGCGAACAGTCGCCGCTCCTCCACCGTCAGGAGCTCATAACTCCACTCGATCGTCGCGCGCAACGTCTGCTGACGTGGGTCGACTCCACGGCCGGACCTCAGCAGATCGAGGCGCTGGGCCAACCGTTCCAGCAGCCTCTCCGGCGAGAGCACACGGACGCGTGCCGCCGCCAGCTCGAGCGCCAGCGGCAGGTTGTCGAGCCGCTCGCAGAGCTCGCGAACCGCTGTCGTTGCGACAAAAGCCGGGTCGGCAGCCCGAGCGCGAGCCTCGAAGAGCTCAACTCCCTCCTGCGGCTCGAGCGGCGGCACGGGATAGGCGTGCTCGCCGGGAAGCAGCAGGAGCTCGCGGCTCGTCACGAGCAGATGCAGGTTCGGACAGCCGGCGAGGAGCGCCGAGAGATCAGCGGCGGCGCCGACGATCTGCTCGAAGTTGTCGAGCACCAGGAGGAGGCGCTTTCCGGCGACGTGGTCGGCGGGGCCGTCCTCGGCGCCGAGTGCTCGCGCCGCGGTCTCCAGCAACAGCTCCGGCTCGCGGAGCGAGGCGAGCGGCACCCAGAAGACACCGTCGGGAAACCGATCGGAGGCATCGGCGGCCGCCTGGAGGGCGACTCGCGTCTTCCCGGTGCCCCCTGGCCCCGTGAGCGTCACGAGCCGGACGTCCTCCCGGCCCAGCAGCTCGCCGATCTCGGCCAGCTCGCGCGGGCGGCCGAGGAACGGCGTCGCGGGAACGGGCAGGTTCGTCCGATGGAGGCTCTTGAGCGGCGGGAAGTCCGCCTCCCCGAGCTGGGAGATCCGCTCCGGCGCCGAGAGATCCTTGAGCCGGTGCTCACCGAGGGCTCGCAGTCGCTCGGAGTCGACGAGCCCGGCGGTCGACGAGGAGATCAGGACCTGCCCGCCGTGCCCGCACGCAGCGATCCGAGCCGCCCGGTTGACGTCGATCCCGACATATCCCTCCTCGCCCCTGTAGGGAGTGCCGGTATGGATCCCCATCCGCACGCGAATCGGACCTGCGGCGAGGCCGTCCAGAATCTCCTCGGCCGCCTCCAGCGCTCCCGGCGCCGTCGGAAACGCGATGAAGAACGCGTCTCCCTGCGTGTCGACCTCGACGCCCCCATGGGCTCGGAACGCCTCGCGGATCAGCGGCCGATGCTGCGCCAGGGCCTCGGCGTACCCCGCGGCACCCAGCTCGCGCAGTAGCCTCGTCGAGCCCTCGACGTCGGTGAAGAGGAAGGTCACGGTTCCCGAGGGCAGATCTCGCCGCACGTTCCCATCATGCGCGAGCAGACCTCCGGCTCGGCGCGCGCTAGCGGCGGCCGTGCCAGGAATCCCAGAGCGCCGCGTAGGAGCCGTCCTGCTCGACGAGCTCGTCGTGCGTGCCGAGCTCGGCGAGCTTCCCGTCCTCGACGACCGCGACCCGGTCGGCGTCGTGCGCGGTCTGGAGGCGGTGGGCGATCGCGACGACCGTGCGTCCTTCGAGCACCGAGGCGAGCGAGCGCTCGAGATGGCGCGCGGCGCGGGGATCGAGCAGCGACGTCGCCTCGTCGAGCACGAGCGTGTGCGGATCGGCGAGCACGAGCCGCGCGAGCGCGACCTGCTGCTGACGCGGCGGCGTCAATGGGTAGCCGCCGGCGCCGACGACGGTGTCGATCCCCTCGGGGAGCACCTCGACCCACTCCAGCGCGTCCACCGCGGCGAGAGCGCCGCGGAGCTCCTCGTCGGTCGAGCCGACCCGCGCGAGCCTGAGATTGTCGGCGAGCGTGCCGACGAACACGTGCTGCTCCTGCGTCACGAGCGCCACCTCACGACGAAGCGTTTCCAACGAGAGGTCGACGAGCCGGACGCCGCCAACGTCGACGCGACCCGTCCGCGCCGGATGGATCCCCGCGAGCAGACGTCCGAGCGTGGACTTGCCCGCGCCCGAAGGCCCGACCACGGCGACCCGCTCTCCCGGCTCGAGGTCGAGGTCGAGGCCGTGCAGGACGTCGCGGCCCTCGCGGTAGGCGTAGCGGACGTCGTGCGCCTGCAGCCGCTCGCCGGCCGGCTCCTCGCCCGTCGCCTTCCGGTCGTTCGGCACCTTCGAGACGCCGACGAGCCGGGCGAACGAGGTTGCGCCCACCTGGATCTCGTCGAGCCAGGAGATCAGCCGGTCGACGGGATCGGCGAGCTGCTGGACGTAGAGGGCGACGGCGGTCACCTCGCCGATCGATGCCCGCCCGGTGGAGACGAGCCAGCCGCCCCAGACGAGCGCGGCCGCGACCGGCAGGACATACGCGATCTCGACGGTCGGGAACCAGACCGTGCGCAGGTAGAGCGTCCGGCGCTCGGCCGCGTAGGCGTCGGTCAGGTCGGCGTCGATCCGCCGGATCCGCTCGCCCGCGAGCCCGAGCGCGTCGATCGTGCGGCCGCCGTCGACGGTCTCACCGACGGTGCCGGCCATCGTCGCGTACGCCGCGCGCTCCCAGAGGTAGCCGGCGGGCGCGTAGCGGAGGTACCAGCGCGTCCCGAGCACGATCGCGGGGAGCCCGACGATGCACGGGATCGCCGCGATCGGGCTGACGAGGATCGCGGCGGCCACGGTGATGACGCTCGTCACCGCCGCGATCAGCGTCTCCGGAATCGCGAACCGGACGGTGCGCGCGAGCGAGTCGACGTCGGCGGTCGTGCGGGAGACGAGATCCCCGGTGCCGGCCCGCTCGACGGTCGAGAGCGGCAGCGCGAGCACGCGGCGCATGAAGTCCTCGCGCAGCCGCGCGAAGATCCGTTCCGAGAGCACGAACGACTGCCGGCGCGCGAACCAGGTGAGCAGCGTCTGCGCGAGCACGAATGCCGCGAGCAGGATGACGATCCTGTCGACGCTGGCGGTGCTCGTCCCACGCTCGACGTCCTCGACGAGCTGGCCGAGCAGGCGCGGCCCGGCGAGCCCGGCCACGGCCGCGAGCGCGTGCAGGGCGAGCACGGCGGCGAGCGGCCGCCGGTAGCGCCTGAGAAGCGCCCGCGCCTGCGCTCGTACCTCCGGCCCGTCGGCGATGGGAAGCCGCTCGCTCATAGGCCGAATTGGCTTCTAAGGCCGACGCTCACGCAGCGTCCTCCTCTTCGCGGGTGACGGTTGCTCGATAGGCGGGAACGCTCTGCAGGAGCTCGCGGTGGGCGCCCGAGGCGGTGACGCGGCCGCCTTCGACGAAGACGACCCGGTCGGCCTGATCGAGCACCAGCGGGCTGGCGCTGACGACGACGGTCGTCCGGCCGGCACGTGCTTCGCGAAGCCGACGGGCGATCCGGGCCTCGGTGTGGGCGTCGACCGCGCTCGTCGGCTCGACGAGGACGAGGATCTCGGCGTCGGAGAGCAGCGCCCGCGCGAGGACGACCCGCTGGCGCTGGCCGCCGGAGAACGAGCGACCCCGCTCCTCGACGTTGCCGTCGAGCCC
>JBPCJB010000118.1:0-4284 GCA_051005735.1 Gaiellaceae bacterium
AGCGGTTTGTCGAGCGTGACAGCGCCGAGCTCGAGGCCGGCCTCGTCCGTCTCGAGGCCGGACACGGCGCGAACGAGGTCGACGATCCCGGCGCCGCTTGTCTCCGACGGGCTGCGGCGCCGCTCGAGGAAGCGCAGGGCGCGCTCGACATCCGACTCGCGAAGCGCGTGCCAGCGCCCGCCGACTCGGATGAACGGCTGCTTGGCCGCGGCGAGCTCGGCGAGCTCCTCGTCGGTGAGAGCGACATCGCCGATCGCGAGCCGCCAGTCGAAGCGGGCGAGCGCCGCAGGCGAGAGGAGGCCGCTTGGGCGGGCGCTCGGGCTACTCGTCGCCGTCAGGTCGACGCGCAGCCGGCTCGGCGCCCGAAGCCAGGCGGCGGGAAGCAGCACGGGCACAGCGCGTTCCTCGAGCCGCGGCATGGTCTCGCGAAGGAAGGAGGCGGCCACATCCGGGTCGAGCTCGAGCTCTACCGGCTCGGCGGTCTCGAACGCGATTCCGACCTCGGCGAGCAGCGGCTCGAGCTCGGCCAGGCGGCGGATCAGATCGCGGCGGGGGTCGCTCGCGCGCAGGAACGAGAAGACGCCGCCGTCGCCGCTCCAGAGCAGCCCGGCCGGGAGCGCGAGCGTGGGGTCGTCCTCCGCCTGCAGCCAGAGCTCGAGGAAGAGCGTGGACGAGCCGTTCTCGGCGAGGCGCTCGTCGAGGTGGAAGGCGAGCCGCCACGCCGCCGCCGAGAGCGTGCCAAGCCCGTCGTCGACCCAGCGGGAGAGCCGCCGCTCGAGCGCGCCGTAGCCGGAGTGGCGCGGGAGCACCGGCTCGGCGGCGGTGAGCCCCGCGAGGAAGAGCTCGGGCGCACTGGCCCTTCTCCGCGCGGGATTGGCCAGACGGACGCCGCGCGCCCGCAGCCGGTCGCGGGCGATCTGGTCGACGAGGACGGGATAGAGGTCGTCGACCGTCGCTCTCGCGTCGCCCCCGAAGGCGCTTGTCGCCGCCGTCGGGAGCGCGGCCGCGATCTGGGCCAGAGACTCCTGGATGCTCCCGTCGAGCGTCGCTCCCCAGAAGGCGTACCACCAGCCGTCGCCGTGGTCGAGATGTGGATGGACGAGCCCCTCCGCGACGGCGTTGCGCGCGACCGCGACGAGCGCGAAGAGCGCCCGGGCGCTGTCCCCGGGCTCGAGGTGACGCGGCGGCGACACGGCGAGCCGGGCGAGCTCCCGGGCGTCGATCCGGCGGGCCTCCACCTCGCCGCCGACGACGGGAAGCTCGACCGTCGACGGCAGGCCGAAGGAGAGCCCCTCGGCCGTGATCGCTCCGTCGTCCGCGCGCGCGAACGCGAGCGCCGTCGCATCCTCCTGCCACACGAGCTCGAGGGATGCAGTCGACGCTTTCGCGGCTGGCAGGATCGTTGCAGGCTCGGACATCGACCTTCCAAGATAGGCGTAACTCACGACGTCGTGCCGGCTTCTTGGAGGTTTCCTCCGTGCTGCTATAGGATCGTGCCACTCGTGGCCGCGACGCCCTCTCCTCAGCAGCTCGCCCAAGTGCCGCTCTTCGCGGGCCTCACGGAACGCAATCTGAAGGTGCTCGCGAACTCGCTCAAGGAGCGCTCGTTCGGCGAGGGCGACACCATCGCCGCGGAGGGGAAGTCGGGTGTCGGCTTCTTCGTGATCGTCGAGGGCGAGGCGGCGGTGAGCGTCGACGGCAAGGACCGGGGCACCCTCCGCGCCGGCGACCATTTCGGCGAGCTGGCGCTGATCGACGAGGGAGCTCGCACGGCGACCGTGACCGCAAAGACGCCGCTTCGCTGCTACGCGATGACCTCTTGGGAGTTCCGACCGCTCGTCCAGGAGAACACGACCGTCGCCTGGCACCTGCTCGAGAACCTGACGAAGCGGCTCCGCGCAGCCGACGCCCGCACCGGCCAGTAGCCCGGACCTCAGGCGGGTCGGACTCTCGCCGCGCGCAGTCGGGCTAGATCGCCTTCCAGAAGATTGTCGTGTCACAGGGCCGCCCGTCCGGGTAGAGGGCGTAGCCGGGGATCACGCCGACCTTCGTCCAGCCGAGGCGCTCGTACAGCCGCTCGGCGGGATCGCCGGTCACGGTGTCGAGCACGAGCAGCGACCTCCCCTCCTTCCGCGCCTCCGCCTCGGCGGCGTCCATGAGCAGTTGCGCGATGCCCCGCTTGCGGGCCGTGCGGTGGACGAGGAGCTTTGCGATCTCCGCGCGGTGCGGCTGGTTCGGCGGGAGCGCGAGGATCACCTGCACCGTGCCGACGAGGGCGTCCCCGGCGAAGGCGGCGAGGATCAACCGCCGGCCCTGCTCTGCCTCTGCCGCGAAGCCTGCGAAGGCGTCGCGCGCCTGCTCGGGCGAGAACGGCGCCAGGTAGCTGACGGATGCGCCTCCCGCGACGCAGTCGTGGAGGACACTCGCGAGCGCATCGAGCTGGGCGTGCACCTCGGCCGGATCGAGCCGGCGGATCTCGAGCTGCTCGGTCGCGGACATCGGGTCAGTCTTGCATCGACGCCTGCGTACCCGCTGATCGGCTCGAGAGAAGTGAGTCTCGAGCGTCGTCGCCGGGGGGCCGATGCCCACGCTACAACTAGGGCATGTCCCGAGTCGCCGTCGGTTTCGCCGTGCTCGGCGCCCTGCTGGCCGCCGCGCCTGTGCACGCGCGCGAGTGCGGGATCCCGGACTCGAAGCCGCTCTGGGTCGACTTCGCCGGTCACGACGCGCCCCTGCCGCAGAAGCCGGGGCTCACGCTCGCCTACACGTCAGGCACCGAGAAGCCCGCCGCTGCGCGAGCCGCGGGTGCGGCGACCGTCTTCTTCGACCTCAACTTCAACAAGCGCGTGGGCACACCGACTGCGCCGGCCGATCCGGCCACCATCGTCGAGAGGGCCGACCGGCTCTTCGACTTCGCCGTCTCCGTGACCGGCTGCGCGACCCCGTGGATCGCCTTGAACGAGCTCTTCGGCGCGCAGACGCCGACGCCGTGGACCGAGACGACGGCTCAGTATCGGGAGAACACGCTCGTCCTGATCCGCCGACTGGCCGAGCGCGGCGCCCGCCCGGCGATCACGATCGCGAACCCGCCCTACACGGGCGGCGAGGCCGCGGACTGGTGGCGCGAGGCGGCGGCAACCGCGCTTCTGATCCGGCAGGTCTTCTTCACGGCGCCGAACGTGCCCCAGCTCCACGCGCTCGGCCCGGTGCGTGGGAGCAGGGCGATGCGGCGCGGGCTGCGCGGGCTCGTCCGCCGCTTCACCGAGATCGGGATCCCCGCGAGCAGGGTCGCGCTCGAGCTCCAGTTCCACTCTGCGCCGGGGCAGGGCGGACGCGAGGGGCTCCAGCCCCGCTCGAAGTGGCTCGAAATCGTCAAGCTCGAGGCGCTGGCCGCGCGGCAGGTGACGAAGGAGCTCGGCACCCACTCGATCTGGTCGTGGGGCTGGGCGACCTTCAGCACGGCGGGAATCGACCGGGACAAGGGCGAGGCGGTCTGCGTCTACCTCTGGGTGCGCGACCCGAAGCTCTGCAGCGGGCCCGGCGCCGCCGGGCCGGCGTTCGATGCGTCGCTCACCGCCGGCCAGCTCGACCTTCCGGCCGGCGTGATCTGCGCCCTGCCCGCGGGTGAGATCAGGCTGGCTGCCGTGGCCCCGCTCCTGCTTGCGCTCGGCGACCGGGACGTCGCCCGGAGCGTCCTGCTCGAGCGGCTCGTGCTCGCGGCCGAGGTGAAGCTCGAGCCTCGCGCCCCGCTCGCGGCGGAGCTCGCGTTCGTCGAGGAGCGCTACCGCGGAAGCGGTGCGGCCTACGTCGCGGCGCTCGGCCGCGCCGGCCTGAGCCGGGCCGCGGCGCGCGCGCTCCTCGCGGACGAGCTGAGGCGCGAGACGATCCGCTCGCGTTTCACCGCGCCGCGACCGAGTGCCGGCGCGATCGCCGCCTTCCACACGACCTACGCCGAGCTTCAGGCCCGTCTTGTCGAGGTGGCGAGTCCCGTCGGCTGGCTCGGGGGCCTCACGCGCGGCCTTGCGCTCGAGACGTTCTCCCCGCGCCGGATCTTCGCGCTCACTCGCGCCGGCTCTGTAAGCGGACCAGACGGCCGCATCGAGGTGCGCGCCCTCGAGCCGGCGATCTCGCTCGGTGCGGTGCCCCTCGCCGTCGCGCGTCCCGCGATCGTTGCCGCGCTCAACCGCTTCGCTCGCGCGTCGACCTACGAGAGCTGGCTCGTCAGGGCGGAGGAACACGCCCTAGGCGAAGCGACGTGCATAGGCGACGAGCTCCAGCAGACAG
>JBPCJB010000119.1:0-3124 GCA_051005735.1 Gaiellaceae bacterium
CGGCCACGGAAAATTAGGGGCGCGAAGAAAGTACCCCGCCGCGCCCCCCACCGCCGGCCCCGAGCCCGAGCCCGTCGAGCCCACAGCGGCCGAAGGGGAGACCGGGGACGCCGCCGGCGCGCCGTCCATTCCGCCGGCGGCCCCCGGTCCTGACGCGGATCCCGAGTCGGAATCCCAGTCGGAGTCCGAGCCGCGGCGGCGGTTCGGCTTCCTGCGCCGCAAGCAGCGGGTGGACGAGCCGGCCGCCGAGACCCCGGACCCCTGGGAGGTCTGACGCGCCGGCGCGGCGCACGGGCGCCCGCCGCCCTCGCCCTGTCCGTCCTCGTGGCCGTCGTTGCGCTCGCGAGCGCGCCGCCCGCGGCCACGCCGCAGCGCTCTCACGGCCTCGCCCCCGCCCTGAAGCTCGCGCGCGGGTACACGGCCGAGCTCTATGCCACGGGGCTCAGGCGGCCGACCGCGCTCGCCTTCGGCCCGGACGGCATCCTCTACGCGACGCAGGAGAAGGGCGAGATCGTCGCGATCGGACGCGGCACGGGCCGCCGCCGCATCGTGACCCGCGGCTTCAGGACTCCGCTCGGGCTCGCGTGGAGCGGCTCGACGCTCTTCGTCTCCGCCCAAGGGTCGCTACACCGGCTCGTCGTGCGCGGCAAGCGGGTCGTCTCGCGGCGGACGATCCTCGCCGGGCTCCCGTTCGGGCGCCACCAGCAGGACACGGTCGCGCTCGGCCCCGACGGCCGTCTCTACCTCGGTAGCGGCTCCACCTGCAATGCCTGCGTGGAGAAGGACAGGCGGAGCGGCGCGATCCTCTCGGTACGCCAGGACGGCAGCGATCTCCGCATCGTCGCGCGCGGCCTACGGAACCCGTTCGGTCTCGCGTTCGAACCGGGCAGCGACCGGCTCTATGCGTCCGACAACACGCGCGACGACCTCGGCGAGAGCGAACCGGCCGAGACGATCGTGCGCGTCGAGCAGGGTGCGCACTACGGCTGGCCCGGCTGCTGGTCGAGCTGGCGGGATCGCGAGCTGCGCGGGAGCTGTCGCGGCGTGACGAAGCCCGTTGCCCTGCTCGAGCCGCACTCGTCGGCAGACAGCCTCGCGTTCTGGCGCGGCCGGCTCTTTGTCGCCGAGTGGGGTCAGTATCTGAGCGAGCGCTGGGGGCGCAAGCTCGCGCGCGTCGATGTCCGCACCGGACGGGCGACGACGTTCGCCGACGGCTTCGAGCATCCGCTCGGACTCGCAGTCGAGCCGGGCGGCGGCGCGCTGCTCGTCGGCGACTGGGGGCGCGGCGTCGTCTACCGGATCAGTCGGCGCGCGGACTGATCCGCATTCTCACGGTCGCCTCGGCTTGACGAAGCTCGTCACCGCTCTGGCAAGTGCCTGCGCGATCCGGCGCTGGTAGGCGGCCGAGCGCAACAGCGCAGCCTCGCGCCGGTTCGTCAGGAAGCCGGTCTCCACGAGCACGACCGGCACATCCGCCCAGTTGAACCCGGTCAGGTCCGCGCGCTCGACGAGCCCTAGATCGCGAGCGCCTGTCGCCCGCACGAGCTCGCTCTGGACGAGTCGGCCCGCACGCGCGCTCTGCCCGTGGACGTCGTCGGTCCAGCCGTGGCGGAGCGCAGGGAAGAGAGGCGAGAAAACGTTCCTGGTCGGATCGGTGGCGCCGTCGGCGTGGATCCGGATCATCAGCGCCGCGCCGCGGGCGTTGCAGAACCGCGCCCGGTCGCGGTTGCCGCCGCGATAGCCCGCCCGCTCCCTCGTCAGCGCGACGCGAAAGCCACGCGCGCGCAGCTCCGCACGAGTGCGCTGCGCGATCGCGAGCGCCACGGGCGCCTCTCCGGCCGTGCCGCCGCCGTCCTTCACCTTCAGCTCCCGCGAGCCCGGTCCGATCGGCTCGAGCCGACGTTCGACATCGGGCGCCGTGCCGTGGCCGGGATCGAGGCAGATCAGCGCGGCCGCGAGCGTCTCGACGAGCACGACGCCACCGTACTCGCACTGACTGCCCGGTCCGTGCCGACCGCCGCGCGCGCCCCACAACCGCGCCCGCTCACGGTTGCCGCCGCGATAGACGCTCGCAGCCGCGCTCTGCTCGACGGAGCGCATAGGGTCTCGAAAAACGAGGAGGAAGCCGTGTTCGCACGAGTCAGCGTGTACGAGATTGCCGCTGGGCGCATGGACGACGCCGTCACGAGCTTCGGCTCGGCCCTCGAGGAGATCCGCGGCCTCGAGGGGTTCAGCGAGGCGTTCTTCCTCGTCGACCAGGAGGACGATCGCGCGGCGGCCATGACGCTGTGGGCGAGCCGAGGTGCGCTCGAGGCGAGCCGGATCGCGGCGAGCCGGCTGCGGACGACCGCGGCCGATTCGGTCGACGGAGCGGTCGTCAGCGCGTACGAGTACGAGGTGGCCGTGCACGTCGTCGGATCGCACTAGGCGAAGGGGGAGCGCTCATGCGCTCCCGTGACGAGACGACGTCGGCGGGACGCGACTCTTAGTGCGAAACGGAGCGGCGTGGGAGTCGAACCCACCCAGCCGTGGGTTCCACGACCTCACCGGTTTTGAAGACTGTTACGAACGGTCGTGATTTGCAGGACATTTAGCCACCGTGCGCCAGTTGATGCGCCAGCAGCCGAGATTCCTGCATGATCGGGACGAGGCCATAGGACCTTCGGCGTAGCTCAGTGTCGCTGCTCATGCACGAAAGCGTGTCGACCAAAGAGGTGGCGCGGCAGGCGGGGAACTAACCCGCGCTCGCGCTCGGCCGCTTATGCCCACGTCTTCGAGGAGTTCGATCCGACCGACCGCGTGAGCGGAGGAGCGATTCGTCGGGCGCGTCACGTACCCGAGACGTCGCGCAAGGGCGAGGGAGCGACCGGCCGCGAGGAAGGCAAGCCCGCATCAGATGTGAAAGCCCACGCGCGGACTCGAACCGCGACCTCACCCGCTTATGCACGCCGTCCGTCGAACCTCGTCGTAGAACCGGTATGCATCCTGAGACCGCCTCGCGGCGGCAGCGCCGGGAGCGTTCAGGCGCCCTGGCCGAGGTTGATCATCAACCCGCCGTCCATGAAGTACGTGGCGCCGGTGACGTAGTCGCTGTCCGCGGAAGCGAGGAAGACCGCCAGTCGGC
>JBPCJB010000120.1:0-7707 GCA_051005735.1 Gaiellaceae bacterium
GGGCTCGCGACCTCGTCCGAGTTCCTGATCCTCGCGCGCGGGCTCCAGGGGCTGGGCGCCGCCCTCGTCTCGCCGGCGGCGCTCTCGATCGTGACGACCACCTTCGCCGAGGGTCAGGAGCGGACGAAGGCGATGGGCGTCTGGAGCGCGATCGCAGCCGGCGGCGGCGCGGTCGGCCTCCTCCTCGGCGGGATCCTCACCGACGTCTTCTCGTGGCCCTGGATCTTCTTCGTCAACCTCCCGGTCGGGATCGCCGCCTTCGTGCTCTCGCTCCGCTACGTGCCGGAGTCGAAGGACGAGGAATCGCACAAGGCGTTCGACGTCGCGGGAGCGATCACGGTGACGGCCGGACTGATCGCCCTCGTCTACGGGCTCGTCAAGGCGGAGGAGAAGGGCTGGCTCTCGCTCCACACGCTCGGCTTCGGCGCTCTGTCGCTCGTCCTGCTGACCGCTTTCCTCTGGACCGAGCACCGCTCCGCGGAGCCGCTCGTCCGACTCAGCATCTTCCTCCAGCGCACGATCCGCTCGGCGAACCTCGTGATGCTGCTCGTCGCCGCCGGGCTCTTCGCGATGTTCTACTTCAACTCGCTCTACTTGCAGCGCGTGCTCGAGTACTCGCCGATCGAGGCCGGGCTCGCGTTCGTTCCCTTCACGCTCGGGATCGTCATCGGCGCCGGGCTCTCGCAGTTCCTCGTCAAGGCGATCGGGCTCCGCTCGGTCGGAATCGGTGGGATGCTGCTCGGCGCCGTCGGAATGCTCCTCTTCCTCCGACTCGACGTCGGCGGCGAGTACGTCACCGACCTACTGCCGGGGATCATGCTGATCTCGATCGGGATGGGGATGACATTCGTGCCGGTGACGCTGATCGCGACGAGTGGGATCGCCGCCGGCGACGCCGGCCTCGCGTCAGGCCTCCTCAACACCTCGCAGCAGGTCGGCGGCGCACTCGGACTCGCGGTTCTCTCGACGCTCGCGACGGCGCAGACGACCACCTCGCTCGAGAGCGGAACCGACAACGCGAATGCGCTCGTCGACGGCTTCCACATCGCCTACATCGCCGGCGCCGCCTTCCTCGCCGCGGGCGCGATCCTGCTTACCCTGATGCTAAAGCGCTCCGACGTCGAGCAGATCGACGTCGAAGAGGCGGCTACGCTCGCTGCTTGAGCGGTGGTGAGGGAGCTGGTGGGCCGCGAAGCGGCCCCTTTAGGGGTCTGCCGCTAGACGAGCATCCGCCCCTGCGGATGCTCGTCTCGCGTGATTTGAGAGCGTCGAGCGCGATCCCGAGCGCGATCGCGAGGCGCCGGTCGATCGTCCGCTCGGCGTCGCCCGAGAGATCGAGATCGTACGTGTCGCGGAGTCCGAGCCGCCGGTTCAGATCCCCGAGATGCTGGTCCGCTGCATCGATCGTGAAGTGAAAGACGATCGGGATGAAGTCTCCGTAGGGAACGGCGTCGATCGCGCGACGGAGGAGCGCCATCGGCACCGAGCGCTCCTTAGCGATCGCGAGCTCCTGCTCGTTCGCGTCGAGGATCCGCCAGGTCGAGCGAAGGAGCGACTTGCCGAACACCTTCTCGAGCACGCCGACTCGCTCGCCGGCCGGAGTCGTCACGTCGTAGCGGCCGCCGAACTCCAGCAGGGCGCGCGCCTTGATCCGGAAGAGCTCCTCGGTCTGGCTCTCGTCGGCGTAGAAGCGGATGTCCTCCTTGATCGCGAGCTTCTTCTGGCGGACGAACGCGACCGGCGAGGACCCCGCGGAAATGCGGTAGAGGTTCGCCATCGGGCGGATCAGCTGGTCGATCGTGAAGCGATCCTGGGTGAGCCAGTCGGACATCCGCCCGGCATCCTACGCGGGTCGTTATCGTGCTGACCATGGCAGTGCGCGAGGCTGAGCCCGTCGGCTCGTTCAGCGAAGTCCGTGAGGCAGGCCTCGACCGCGAGGACCTGCTCGCGATCTATCGCCATCTGCTCGTCACGCGCGGGATCGAGGAGCGCGGCCACATCCTCTACAAGCAGGGGAAGATTCCCGGCTCGTTCTACACGGGACGCGGCAACGAGGGCGCGGCTGTGGGCGTCGCGACCGCGATGGGCCCCGACGACGTCGGCACCCCGCTCCACCGCGACATGGGCGTCCACGTCCAGCGCGGCGTGGAGCCGTGGAAGATCTTCGCGCAGTACATGGGTCGCGAGGACGGGCCTACACGTGGCCGCGACGGCAACGTGCACATGGCTGACGCGAAGCTCGGGATGATCGCGATGGTCAGCCACCTGCCCGCGATGCTCCCGGTCGCGGTGGGCTGCGCGCTCGCCTTCCGGATCCGAGAGGAGAAGCGCGTCGCGGTGGGTTGGTTCGGGGAGGGCTCGGCCGCGCGCGGCGACGCCCACGAGGCGATGAACCTCGCGGGTGTCCGCCGTCTGCCGGTCGTCTTCGTCTGCGACAACAACCAGTTCGCATACTCGACGCCGAGCCATCTCGGCTACGCCGTCGAGCACCTCGCCGATCGCGCCGCCGCATACGGATTCGAGGGCGTCGTCGTCGACGGCACCGATGTGCTCGCGGTCTACCGCGAGGCGAAGGCCGCGATCGAGAAGGCACGCGACGGCGGCGGGCCGACGCTGCTCGAGCTGAAGACGCTCCGGATGGAGGGGCACGCCGTCCACGACGACGCCTTCTACGTCCCGAAGGAGCTCCTCGAGGAGTGGGCGCAGCGCGACCCGATCGAGCGCTTCCGCACGTGGCTGCTCGAGAACGCGGAGTTGACGCGCGAGGAGGAGGACGAGATCGCCGCGCGGGTGAAGAAGATCCTGAACGACGCGCTGACCCGCGCCGAGGACTCACCGCAGCCCGATCCGGCCACGCTGCTCGAGGGCGTCTACGCGACCCCTGAAGACCTCGACACGCCTCACCACAAGTAGAGCCGTGGCAGAGAAGACCTACCTCCAGGCGATCAGCGACGGGCTCCGGCAGGAGCTTCAGCGCGACGAGCGTGTCTTCGTGATCGGCGAGGACATCGGCGTCTACGGCGGCGCCTTCAAGGTGACGCTCGGCTTCCAGGAGGAGTTCGGCCCGTGGCGGGTCATCGACTCGCCGCTCGCAGAGACGGCGATCCTGGGCGCCTGCAGCGGCGCCGCGATGATGGGGATGCGTCCCATCGCCGAGATGCAGTTCGCCGATTTCATCTCCTGCGGCTGGGACCACCTCGTCACGGTCGCCGCGAAGCAGCGGTTCCGCGTCGGCACGCCGGTTCCGATCGTCGTCCGGCTTCCATCCGGCGGCGGCTTCTCGGGCGGTCCCTTCCACTCGCAGAATCCGGAGAGCTCGTTCGCCCACATTCCCGGCCTCAAGTGCGTCTGTCCGGCGACGCCCGAGGACGCGAAGGGCCTGCTCGTCGCAGCGATCGAGGATCCGAATCCCGTTCTCTTCTTCGAGCACAAGCACCTCTACCGGCGGATCAAGGGAGAGGTGCCGGACGAGCGGTACGTGACGCCGATCGGGAAGGCGCGCATCCATCGCGAAGGCGAGGAGATCACCGTGATCACATGGGGCGCGATGGTCTACACCGCCGAAGAGGCGGCGAAGCAGCTCGAGGCCGACGATGTCTCGGTCGAGGTGGTCGACCTGCGCACGGTGATGCCGTGGGACAAGGCGGCCGTGCTCGCGAGCGTGCGCAAATGCTCGAAGGTGCTCGTCCTCCACGAGGACACGCGCACCGGCGGCTTCGGCGGTGAGATCGCGGCGACGATCGCCGAGGAGGCGTTCGAGGATCTCGACGCGCCCGTCAAGCGGGTCTGCGCGCCCGACTGCCCGGTGCCGTTCTCGCCGGTGCTCGAGAAGGCGTACATCCCGCAGGTCGAGGACGTCGTCAAGGGCCTTCGCGAGCTCGCGGCGTACTAAAGGGCGATGGCTACCGATACGCAGATCGAGGTCGTGATGCCGCAGATGGGCGTCTCCGTCTCCGAGGGAACGATCACCAAGTGGCTGAAGGCGGAGGGGGAGCCGATCGCGCGCGACGAGGCGCTGCTCGAGATCTCCACCGACAAGGTCGACACCGAGGTTCCGAGTCCCGGTGAGGGTGTCGTCGCGAAGATCATGGTGCAGGAGGGCGAGACGGTCGAGGTTGGCGCCGTGCTGGCCGTGATTGCGCCGGAAGGAAGCGCCCCGGCCGCCGAGGAGCTCCCGCCTGCGCCCGCCACCCAGGAGGCCGCCGACGCGTCCGAGGCCGCCGCGAGCGAGACCGCGGAGCCGACGCCTCCGTCGCCGTCGCCAAGTGTCTCTGAGACACAAAGTCCCCCCGCCTCCTCCGAGCGCGCGCTCTCCGGCGGCAGCCCCTCCAGGAACGGGCGCACCTTCGTCTCGCCCGTCGTCGCGCGGATTGCGGCAGAGCACGACGTCGACGTCGGGCAGGTGCGGGGCACTGGCAACGGTGGCCGGGTGCCGAAGAAGGACATCCTGGCCTTCGTGGAGGCCGGCGACTCCTCAGAATCTGCACCGGCCGAACCCGCGCTGGCTGCGGTCGAGTCCGCGCCGGCTCCGCCTGCCGCGCCCGCACCGGCAGCGCCTGGTGTCTCTGAAGCACAAAGTCCTCCCACAGCGGCCCAACCAGCCCCGCCGACGCCCGCGCCTGCTCCTGTCGCGGCCGCCGAGCCAGCCGCCGGCGAGACGCTCGAGCCGCTGACCGCAATGCGCCGCGGGATCGCAGAGCACATGCGCCGCTCGCTCGACACCTCGGCGCACGTGACGAGCGCGATCGAGGTCGACATGTCGAAAGTGGTCGCGATCCGCGGCAAGCTGAAGAAGGAGTTCGAGGCCGCCTACGGCGTCAACCCGACCTACCTCGCCTTCATCGCGCGGGCGGCGGTCGAGACGCTGCGCGAGTACCCCTGGATCAACGGGGAGATCCGCGGCGACAAGATCGTGACCCGCAACTACGTCAACCTCGGCTTCGCGGTCGAGCTAGCAGACGGCAAGGGCCTGATCGTCCCGGTCGTCAAGAACACCGAGGGCCTGAACCTGCTCGGGCTCGCCAGGTCCGTCGCCGAGATCGCCCAGCGCGCCCGCGACAAGAAGCTGACCCCGGACGACGTCCAGGGCGGCACCTTCACGATCACGAATCCGGGCGGCTACGGCACCTTCCACGGCACCCCTGTGATCAGCCAGCCGCAGGCGGGGATCCTCGGCACCTACGCGGTCGTCAAGCGGCCGTGGGTCGTCCAAGACGAGCTCGGCCAGGACGTGATCGCGATCCGGCCGCTGATGAACCTGACGCTCACCTACGATCATCGCCTCGTCGACGGCGCACTTGCCGGGCGCTTCCTGCGCGACCTGCGCAAGCGGCTCGAGGGCTGGGGTGAGAGCGACTACTAGCGCTTTCGCTTCGCGACAGCGCTAGACGAGACGCCGAGGTTACGCTGCGGGTGTGAAAGGCGGGTACCTAAACCTCGGCGTCGTCCCCTACGGCGAGGCCTGGGAGTTACAACGTTCGATCGCCGCTGCGGTCTCGGAAGGTGCGATCCCGGACACGATCCTCCTGCTCGAGCATCCACCCGTGGTGACGATGGGTCGGCGCACGGACGAGGGCGAGCTGCACATCCCGGACGACGCGGAGGTGGAGCTCGTCGAGACCGATCGCGGCGGCAAGTCGACCTTCCACGGCCCCGGCCAGCTCGTCTGCTATCCGATCCTCGACCTCAACCGGCACGGACGCGACGTCAAGCGCTACTGCCGCGACCTCGAGGAGGCGATACGCCAAACGCTTGCAGCGTTTGGCCTAGAAGGCGAGCGGATCGAGGGACTGACCGGGGTTTGGCTCACCCCGCCACCGCGGAAGATCGCCTCGATCGGGATCCACATCTCCCGCTGGGTGACGACGCACGGCTACGCGCTCAACGTCGACCTCGATCCAGCCCCGTTCACGCAGTGGATCACCGCCTGCGGGCTCGAGGACGCGGCTTTCACGACGATCGCGCGCGAGCTCAGCCGGCGAGTGACAGTCGACGAGGTGCGCCCGCACGCGCTCGACGCAATCGCAGAGGTCTTCGGCCTCGAGCTCGAAGAGCTACCCGCCGAGTCCGCGCGTGAGCTGCATTCGAGAGCGCCGGTGTACTCCTGAGTAGCTGGGGTGTGATCCCTGCGATCCGCGTTCGCTCGATGGCCGAGGCGCTCGCGTTCTACCTCGGTCCGCTCGAGTTCACCCTCGAGCGAGGAGGAGAGAGCGAGAGCAACTCGGCGATCGCCCGCGGCGACGCGCGGCTGATGCTCGAGACCGCGGCAGACCACTACGGCGACGAGTACAACGCCGCGATCCGCCAGCGGCTCGCATCCACCTCGTCAATCGCCCTCTACATCGAAGCCGCCGACCTCGCCGAGTTCCAATCAAGGCTCGAAGCGACCGGGGCGCGCATCATCGATCCGCTCGCCGATCGCCCCTGGGGACAGGCGGAGTTCACCGTCGAGGATCACGAGGGCAACTGGCTGACCTTCTGGAGCGCGAACGGGACGAGCTGAGCTCGAACCCAAGTAACAGGCTGTTACTTGGTCACTCCGTCGCGAGCGCCGGGCGCCGGCCCGCGTCGCGCCAGGCCGGGACGACGAGCGGGCTGAGCGTGCACGCGAGGTAGACGAGCCCGAAGGCGACGAACGTCGCCTGGAGGCCGAGCCACTCGACGCAACCGGCGCCGAGGAGAGCTCCGATCGGCGCTCCCGCCATCACGCCGGGGGTGACTGCTCCGAACACGCGGGCGCGCAGGCGCTCTGGCACGCGCTCGTACTGGAGCGTCCCGAAGATCGGGTTGATCGGGCCGATTCCGATCCCGGCGATCGCGAAGCCGGCGATCACGGGGCCGACTCCCGGCAGCGCCGCCAGGAGGAAGAAGCGCGAGGGGCCGCCGAGCGTGAACCCGGCAACCAGTGTCGAGACCCGAGGCAGGCGGTGGCCGATCCAGGCGAAGACCAGCGTGCCCGCGAACGCGGTCGCGCCCATCGCCCCGCTCATCAGGCCGAGCGCGACGACGCTTCCCAGCACGCGATCCGCGTAGACGGGCATCAGCACACCGCCCATGCCCGCATCGAGCATGTTGGTGACGAGCACCATCACGACGATCGCGCGCAGGAGCGGCGTCCGCCAGAGGAATGCATAGCCCTCGCGGAGCTGCGTGAAGTAGCGCTCGGGCGCGGCGTCCCCGTCCTTCGGCTCAGGGGCAGGGACGAAGAGCCGCATCAGCAGCGCCGAGACAACGAAGGTCGCCGCGTCGAGGATGAGCACGTTCGCAGGGCCGAGCACGGCGATCAGCACCCCCGCGAGCGGCGCGCCGAGCATGTTCGCGCCGCGGGAGACGCCGTCGAAGAGGCTCGTCCCGCGCTCGAGCGTCGTCCCGGCCCGCTCGACGAGGTCGGGTAGGATCGCCTCTCGTGCGGTCTGCCCGGGCGCGTCGAGGAGCGCGCCGCGAAGACGAGACCGAGGAGAGCCGCGAGCGGAAGTCCGACCGTGTGGTACAGGATCGGGACGAGGAGCACCGAGCTGCCGCTTGCGAGGTCTGAGACGATGCTTGCCCGCCGGTAGCCCAGCCGGTCGACGATCACGCCGCCGAGCGCGGACGAGAGCACGAACGGGAGCAGCGAGAAGAACCCGACGAGCCCGGTCTTCGCGACGCTGCCCGTCGTCTGGAGCACGAACCACGGAATCGCGAGCTGCGTCAACCGGTTCCCGGTGA
>JBPCJB010000121.1:0-4665 GCA_051005735.1 Gaiellaceae bacterium
GCGCTCGCGTACAAGGCCGAGAGAGCCAGCTTCGAGGGCTTCCGCGATGCGGAGGCGATCACGAACGAGGAGCTGATCCTGCTGGAGTGCGACGTGCTCGCGCCGTGCGCGCTCGAGCAGGTGATCACCGCCGAGAACGCGCCGCACGTGCAGGCGCGGATCGTCTGCGAGGGCGCGAACGGCCCGGTCACGCCTACCGCAGACGAGATCCTGGAGGACCGCGGGATCGTCGTCCTCCCGGACGTGCTCGCGAACGCGGGCGGGGTCGTCGTCTCCTACTTCGAGTGGGTGCAGGGCCTGCAGGAGTACTTCTGGAAGGAGGAGCAGGTGAACGCGCGCCTGAACGACATCGTCACGCGCGCCTTCCGCGAGACCTGGGAGACGCGGCTGGAGCGTCGGACGAGCATGCGGATGGCCGCGTACGGGATCGCAGTTCAGCGCGTCGCCGAGGCGACGATCACGCGTGGCCTCTACCCCTAGGGTCGTCGTCTACCACGCCGAGGGCTGCCACCTCTGCGGACGGGCGCTCGAGGTCGTGGCCGACGTGTGCGGGACCGAGTTCGACTCGGTGGACATCGGCGGCGATCCCGAGCTGGAGGCGCGCTATCGCGAGTCGATCCCGGTCGTCGAGATCGACGGCGAGCGGGCCTTCACCTATTTCGTCCAGCCCGAGGCGCTGCGCGCTCGACTCCGCTGACGGTTCCTTCGTGGTCTCGCAGAGGTCGCTGGCATCATGTGACTCGTTGTCACAAACCCGAAGGGGCAGGAAAAGTTGACGGAACGTCTGACGGTCGGTGTGGCCGCGCGCCTGAGCCGGTACCTGCAGGTGCTGACCCAGGCGAAGAAGATGGGCAAGGATCGGATCTCCTCGCAGGAGATCTCGGACTACACGAACATCAACGCCACCCAGATTCGCCGCGACCTCTCCGGGTTCGGCAAGTTCGGCAAGCGCGGCGTCGGCTACAACATCGACTCGCTGCTCGGTGAGATCCGCAAAATCCTCCGCACGCAGGGCCAGCACAACATCGCGCTGATCGGCGCCGGCCGGCTCGGCCAGGCGATCGCGAGCTCGCCGATCTTCGCCGAGCACGGGATCAACATCGCAGCGGTCTTCGACACGGACCCGGACAAGGTCGGACGCGCGATCGGCAGCCTCGCGGTCACGCCGTACTCCGAGCTGCGCGACACCGTGCGCGACCGCAACATCATCGTCGGCGTGATCGCCGTCCCCGCCGACGGGGCCCAGGAGGCCGCCGACGACCTGATCCAAGCGGGCGTGAAGATCGTCTTCAACTACTCGGAGGCGCTCCTCGACGTTCCGGCCGACGTGGCCGTCCACGCCTCGAATCCCGCGGTCGAGCTGCTCTACGCCCTGTATTTCCACTTGACGTAAGAACGCGCCCGCCGTGCGCATCCTCCTCTGGCACGGCTACCTGCTCGGCGGCACCGGCTCGAACGTCTACACGCGGGCGCTCGCGCGGGAGTGGTCGAACGCAGGCCACGACGTCACCGTCTTCAGCCAGGAGCCGCACCCGGAGCTCTACGACCTCGGCGGCGCGAAGGTCGTGCGGCCGGGCGTCGATGGCCTGCTGCCCGTGTTCGTGCTCGACCGCTACGAGGGGTACGAGGTGAAGCTCGTCCAGGACTGCTCCCGCGCCGAGCTCGAGCGCTGGGTCGAGGCAAACGCAGCGGTGCTGCGGGAGCACCTCCCCGCAGACGTCGTCTTCTGCAATCACGTTCTCCTGGGCGGGCCGGTGGGCGCGGCCACGGACGCGCCGTTCGGGGTCAAAGCCCATGGCTCGGAGCTCGAGTACGCGCTTCGCGGCCGGCCCGAGCTCGCCGCCTGGGGGAGAGAGACGCTCGAGCAGGCGCAGGCGGTCTTCGTCGGCTCGGCCCACATCCGCAACGTGCTCGAGGAAGTCGTCGGCCAGGTCGAGAACGTCCACGAGGTTCCTCCCGGAGTGGACGTGGACGACTGGCGGCCGCGGCCCCGCGCGGAGGCGCTCGAGGGGCTCGTCGAGGAGGCGCGTCGCGATCCCCCGAACCCGGGCAATGCGAGCGAGCGGCTGCCCGACGACGGCAATGCCGAGCGGCTTGCCGACTTCCTCGCGGGCAGCGAGCCCACGGTCGTCTACTTCGGCAAGCTCCTCTACAACAAGGGCGTCCACGTCCTTCTCGCAGCGCTCGGCGACGTCGAGGCGCGGGCCGTGATCGTCGGGTTCGGCGACTACCGCGAGGAGCTGCAGCGACTCGCCGGCGAACTGGGGATCGGGGCGCGCACGCTCTTCACGGGACCGCTCGAGCACCGCCATCTGGTTCACCTGCTGCCGCTCGCCGACGCCACCGTCGTCCCCTCGATCTTCCCCGAGGCGTTCGGAATGGTGGCGGCAGAGGCCGCAGCCGCGGGCTCGCCTCCACTCGTCGCCCGCCACTCGGGGCTGGCCGAGATCGCCGAGGGGCTCGAGCAGGAGTACCCGCCGCACCTCCGGCGCCTCGCGAGCTTCGCGACCGGCGACGACGCCGAGCTCGCACGCAAGCTGAACGAGCTGCTGGCGCTTCCTGAAGCCGATCGCGCCGCCCTCGCAGAGGCCGCCCGCCGCGCCGTGCTCGCGCGCTGGAGCTGGGCCGGGGTGGCGCGCCGCCTGCTCGAGCCGTTCCACTACCCTCCGGCCAGAAATGGGTGACGAGCAGCGAATCTCCTCCGATGAGCTCCTCCGGACCGCCCGGGAGGCGTTCGAGGACGGCACCGACTTCACGGTCGCCGTCGAGGAGGAGTTCGCGCTCCTCGACCCGGCGAGCCTCGACCTCGTCAACCGCTTCGAGGAGGTCAAGGCCGCAGCGCAAGGGACGGCGCTCGATCCGAATCTCGTCGGAGAGCTGATCGCCTCGGAGGTCGAGGTGAAGACCGGGCGCTGCGAGACGTTCGCCGAGATTCCGGCCGCGCTCCTCGAGCGCCGCGCCCAGCTCCAGGCGCTCGTCGAGCCGTTGGAGCTCGCGCTCGGCGCCACCGGCACCCATCCCTGGGCGCCCTGGCAGGAGCAGCGGATCATCGACACACCGCACTACCGCCGAAACGACGAGCTCCTCCGCTACGTCGTCTGGCGCAACAACACCTTCGGGCTCCACGTCCACGTCGGGATCCGGGGCGCCGACCGGGCGATCGCAGTCGTCAACGGGCTCCGCGCCTTCCTGCCCGAGCTCCTCGCGCTCTCGGCAAGCTCACCGTTCCACGACCGCGTCGACACTGGGCTCCACTCCGCGCGGACCCAGGTCTTCACCCGCTTCTTCCCCCGCTGCGGCGTCCCTGACGCGTTCGCGTCGTGGCAGGAGTACGAAGACTACGTTCGCTTCCTCTACGCGACCGGCTCGATCGACGAGCACACCCAGCTCTGGTGGAGCGTGCGGCCGCATCTCGCGTTCCCCACCGTCGAGATCCGGATCTGCGACGCCCAGCCCGATCGCGCCGAGGCGATCTCGCTCGCCGCGTACGCGACCTCGCTCGCCGCCCGAATCGCGCGCGCCCACGACGAGGGCGAGCCGCTCGCGGCCCAGCCCCACCGGTTGATCGAGGAGAACCTCTGGCGCGCGATCCGTTACGGACTCTCCGGCTCGCTGATCGATCTCGAGCGCGGCGACGTCGTTCCCGCCCGCGAGCGGCTCGAGCGGCTGCTCGACTGGGTCGCGCCGGTCGCCGAGGAGATCGGCGCGGCGCCCCATCTGGCGATCCCCGAGCAGAACGCGGCCGAGCGCCAGATCGCCCGCTTCGACGAGGGCGCGAGCCTCGAGCAGATCTATGCCGAGCAGGTGGGGATCCCGGTTCCCGGCTAGCTTGCACGGCCGAGGCATGTGATAGATAATCCCCCGCGCCGAGGACACCTCGGCGTTGACTTTGTGACAACTCTTTTCGTGTCGATGCTGCTCAGATGGAGGATGGATGGACTTCTTCAATGACCACGCGGTGCTCTTCGCGCTGATCTGCGCGGGCGTCGCGGTGGGCTTCGGGATCTACTTCACGCTCTGGCTGCTGCGCCAGCCGGCCGGCTCGGAGCGGATGCAGGAGATCTCGCGCGCCGTTCAGGAAGGCGCTGCGGCGTACCTGCGGCGCCAGTACATCACGATCGCAGGTGTCGCGCTCGTCCCGTTCCTGCTGCTCGGGTTCTACAACCAGCTCGGCTGGGGAACTGCGATCGGCTTCGCGATCGGCGCGCTGCTCTCCTCCGCGGCCGGCTTCATCGGGATGAACGTGGCCGTGCGCGCCAACACGCGCACCGCCGAGGCCGCCAAGTCGGGGCTGCGGCCGGCATTCAACGTCGCCTTCCGGGCCGGCTCGGTGGCGGGCCTCCTCGTCGTCGGTCTCGGCCTCCTCGGCGTCGCGGGCTACTACGGGTTCCTCACGGGCATCCTCGACAACAGCCAAGACTCGGCGATCGACGACCTGATCGGCCTCGCCTTCGGGGGCTCGCTGATCTCGGTCTTCGCGCGCCTCGGCGGAGGCATCTTCACGAAGGCGGCCGACGTCGGCGCCGATCTTGTCGGCAAGATCGAGGCGGGAATCCCGGAGGACGATCCGCGCAACCCGGCCGTGATCGCCGACAACGTGGGCGACAACGTCGGCGACTGCGCCGGGATGGCCGCCGACCTCTTCGAGACCTACGCGGTCACCGC